>CAUJJY010000299.1 GCA_963205155.1 Candidatus Zixiibacteriota bacterium
TGAGGAACACATCGAACCAAGAACGAGTCATAATCAAACACCCCCGACAGGATTCGAACCTGTTACCCTCTGCTTAGAAGGCAGATGCTCTATCCGAATGAGCTACGGGGGCGTGAACTGTCCAATACTACGTCCGTCAATCAAATGTGTCAATCTAAACTTTGACCCCATACATACAGCGTCGCATACAACGCAAATGACGGATAAGGATTGATTCCCGGAAACTCCGGCAAATGCACCAAATGCATCTCCACATCGCGATATCGATATGACACCTTCGGCGCCGCCACTAACACCGCCGACTCTGCAACCGACCGGCTGTCGTAAACTCCGCACAGCACACCAATCGACAGGCCTTTGACGATTCGATACCCATACCCGAATGTCACATACTTGGCGGCACGCCGATATGAGTCCTCCATGATTCCGGCTTCGACATAGTAGCGGCTGCGTTGCTTCTCGTGAATCGTGAAAGTCGCGCCGATGCCGGGGTTGCGCTCGTTAAATCGATATCCCGTTACATCGCGCCGATCGAGATGATATGACAGCCCGTACAGATTGACGCCCAGTTCGCCTGCGCTCGAAACTGCTGGACTCTCTATAGTGATAAGAAGCACCAAGAGGAAAACCACCTTCAATCGAACAATCAGACCTTTTAACTTCATATTGAGCTTCTGCGGAAAAATGGTCGGGGTGATAGGATTTGAACCTACGACATCTTGCTCCCAAAGCAAGCGCGCTACCAAGCTGCGCCACACCCCGATTAAGCGTGCCTCCTATTTAATCTGCCGGACGCCCGCAAGTCAAGGACTAAACGAGCCGACGAACAACTGCGAATCAGTCAATTTTCTCTTCGCACTCCAGCCGCGCTTCTATTATCATTCCACCGGAATGACTGTTTCGATAGTTTTCGGGGAGTGAGGAGTGCTATGGCTGATGAAGTAACGCGCGAAGAGATGGAAGTTGATGTCCTGCTGGTCGGTGCCGGTCCCGCCAATCTGGCTTGCGCCTGGCGGCTGATGGACTTGATCGAGAAAGACACTGCCGCTGGCGGCACCCTCGGCGAGGCCGTTATCATGGTAATCGAAAAAGCCGCCCACGTCGGCGCACACTCGATTTCCGGCGCTGTCCTTGATCCCGTCGCGCTCAATGAACTAATCCCGAACCATCAGGAACTTGGCTCGCCGGTCAAGACGAAAATCTCCAGCGATGCCATGCTCTACCTCACGAGCAAGGGTAAATTCTATGTCCCGTGGGTGCCATCGTCAATGCACCACGAAGGCTGTTACGCAATTTCTTTGAACGAGCTATCATCCTGGATGGGCACCCAACTTGAGGCCCGGGGCTGCCAAATATTCCCCGGCACCGGCGGTGCCAAACTGCTTTTCGAAGGCAACCAGGTTGCCGGCGTCCAGACTGACGATAAGGGCATCAGCAAAGAAGGCCATCGCAAAGCCAATTTCGAGCCGGGAATGAACCTTCGCTCCAAAGTGACAGTATTCGGCGAAGGTGTCCGCGGATCACTTGCCAAAGAGCTGATCAAAAAGCTTAAACTCGATGAGGGCCGCAATCCGCAGAATTACACTACTGGTGTCAAAGAACTTTGGGAATTTCCCGCCGGAACGCTTACACCGGGGCAGGTCTATCACACCATGGGATATCCGCTCGACATGCAGACCTTCGGCGGCGGATTCATCTACAATCTCTCCGATACGCTGATGTCGATTGGCCTCGTAGTCGGACTCAACTATCTCAATCCGTTCACCGAACCGCAGGCGCTCTTCTCCAAAATGAAGTTGCATCCCTTCATTGCTGACATTTTATCGAAGGGGAAGATGCTTCGCTACGGCGCCAAAGCGATTCCCGAAGGCGGTTACTGGTCTATTCCCAAAAACTATGGCGACGGATTTCTCATCGTCGGCGATTCAACCGCATTCTTGAATCCCGCCCGCCTGAAGGGCATTCATCTCGCAATGAAATCAGGTATGCTCGCGGCTGAGACGATTTTCGAATCGCTCAAGAAGGGTGATAATACGGAAAAATCGCTGGCAGAATATGACCGGAAGTGGCGCTCGTCTTACATCTACAATGAGTTGTACAGCCAGCGCAATTTCCACTACATGTTCGAAAACGGCCCACTCTCGGCGCCCGGCTTCGTGATGAAGCATCTTTTCACTGGCTTCACTGCCATGCCAAAGATGCACGAAGACCATCTCAATATGCGCAAGCTCAAAGTCCACTTCTCCGGTACTCCGCCAACTCCGGATCAGTGGCGCCCCAAGCCGGACGGCAAACTTATCTTCAACAAGCTTGATTCAGTCTACTACTCCGGCACAAATCACGACGAAGATCAGCCTTCCCACCTACAGGTTTCCGACACCAACATCTGCGCCACAATCTGTGTCGAGGAATACGGCAATCCCTGCCAATACTTCTGTCCGGCGCAGGTTTATGAAATGGAAGAAGTCGGCAATGGCAAGAAGTTGAAAATCAACGCCTCCAACTGTGTTCACTGCAAGACCTGCGATATCGCCGATCCATACGGCATAATTACGTGGGTCGTGCCGGAAGGCGGCGGCGGTCCCAAGTACGACGGACTATAAACCGACTATCAATGCCACAATGCAAAAAGGCCGGCGCTTGCGCCGGCCTCTAATGCTCGTCTTTGGAAACAAAGTCTTACTGTCTGATACTATCTGGTATCTACAACTTTTGACAGCAGTTTATCAAATCCACCAAGAAACCGTTTTTCGACACGAAATCTTAATGATTTCCCCGACTTGTCGGTGAGCGGCTCGGGCGAGTTGAGTCCAACGATATACTTGCCGGTTATCAAGTTCTGATAGTAGTCGTAGGTTCCAGCTTCCGCGGCCGAGAAGCGAATTCCATATACTTGATTAGCGTAGACAGTGTCAGTAAACTGCTCACCAAACAGAAAACTCTTATAGGGCACTGTGCCCATATTGGAAAGCACCACCGCGCCCTCGGCATCGGTCTTTTTAAGATCGATGATGAATTGATAATGCGTGCTGTCCTCTAACACCCGCACCAGGAATGACGTTGTGCCAGACTCAAACACCAGATTGCCCTTGTCAACTCCACCCGGCGTGATACCTGCGAGATTCTCGGTAGCAACGTGCTTCTTGAAATCGGCTACTACCGTCGCCCAATCCTTACCCAAAGCAGTGGACACCATTTCTTTGAATTGACCGGCAGTGATTGCGTTCACTTGAGCACGAGTACCGGAGAATTGTCTGTACAGCTCGAAATACTTGACGCGTCCGAGTTCATTCCAGAGGTATTCGCAAAACAGTCCAGCCAACGGATACGCAAAATCGGGATTCGCTTCAAATGAGCCGAAGGCCTGACTTGACATTAGTGTGTCGAGTTCAGCAAGATCATTCAGGTAAAGATAACTTCCCATTGCCAACTGCACTTCTGCCGATCGACCCCAGCGACCACCCATAAAAGTAGCAGTACCATACTTGAAAAAGGCGTGCGTATGCCCCGGAGGATTTTTCAAGGAATAGTTAACCAGAAACTGGACCAGTTCATGATAGGGCGGCATATACCGGCTGATAACCGCGTCCATCGAGGGCATCAAAATTCCCAGCGCCAGCTTTCCGCTGACTTGTTCGACCTCACCGTAAGACTCACACAGGAACGCATTGAACTTGATCGTTTCCAGTATGATCATTTGCTCTGCTGACAACCCAATCTTGCGTCCGGTCTCCTCAATGAATTGGTCAGCTTGATCTAGCGAGGCCGGTTGAAACAATGAAGGATCGCGATACTTCAGTCGCAAGAAGCGCGAACTGGTTTCTTCCCACGATTCACAGTAAACGTGGAGAGCGGACACAAATCGCGGATTGAGCACCGACTCGGATACTGCATAACTGCGCCCGGGAATTGATCGCCCGCCGACCTTAATTGTATAGTTAATGCTGGCAAAATCACGGTTGAAGCGAACCGTATCGACAGCCAGCGTCGCGCTGCCATCGCGAAGCTTTTCAATGTTTTCCCACAGTGGCGAGTCCATCTCCATCTTCACCGGCTCGTCGGTATAGTACACCCGCAGCTGTTCCGAAATGGTACGGTCCAATAACGCCCAGGCATTCGCGGCGGAATGGTAGTCAGCCGCTTTCAATTGTCCAACATAGCCGAGGAAAAACTTCTCGATGTCGCGTTCCTTGTCTTGGGCGAACACCAATTGGGATGTCAAGAGCAGTATTATGACGAGCAGTCGCTTCATCGCTTCTCCTTTATGTTCAACAAATCTATTCAACCGGGAGCCATCAAGTTACTGTCTATTATATTACATAACTCGCCCTATGGAGGCGATTTTTTAAGCCAATTGGACTGGGATTTGGCAGATTTCGCGGCTGCCGCAGACAACTCTGCCAACGTTTATTGACTAATATCGCCCCAATTTCTATATTCCGCACCAGGTAGCTATCGAATTGTTGTTGAACCAATTAAGAAATCAGGCGACAGTATAAGTGACACGGATAACGCGTCTGCTGGACAATTTCGAGCCATTAGGGTGAAAACATAAATGGAAACCAGTTTCAACAAATCAGCCGATTCCCAACACAAGATAACTCTGCAGTCGAGCCTGGTTTACGCCGTTTGGCTTTCCGGTTCTGCCCAACCGGGTCGCGAAGTCTACCTCGAGGTCGGCACGAGCTTCGTCGGTTTAGGTGCCGCCATCGAAATTAAGGTCAAATCCCAACAGGGAAAGAGCCTCGGCTCACTCAATGACAAGATCTACAACAATAAATATGTCGGAAAACTTCTGATCTCCGGTGATGCCCAAATCGGTGATTTGGCCTATTTCGAGGTGAAGCTTCCCGCCGTCAATCTGCAGGGCGAATCGAGCAGAATCAGCATCGTCCCACCCATTAAAGTCAAGAACATGTCGTGGAGTGCGTCGGAGGCTCGCCGGGGTGAGATCCTCACATTGAAGGCCGATATCGAAAACGTCAATGAAGGCGTTCCGGCGAAAGTTATCATCTTTGAGGCCGATCAGGACGGTGCCCACGACCGAATCTGCGAAATCGAGACGGCTGTCAAAAACAGCAGAGTTTCGCTCGACTGG
>CAUJJY010000300.1 GCA_963205155.1 Candidatus Zixiibacteriota bacterium
ATGCTCAAACTCACCCGCCACATTCGCGAGTTGACCGGCGCAGCCAATCTTTGCCTTGCCGGGGGCGTAGCGCTCAACTCTGTCGCCAATGGCTTGATTCGCCGCGCCGGGATCTTTGATGAAATCTGGATTCAGCCCGCCGCCGGCGATGCCGGCGGAGCACTCGGCGCCGCGCTCGCGACCTGGCACTTACATCTCGGCAATGGCCGTACACCGAATCCGAATGACAGTCAGCAAGGGAGCCTACTCGGGCCGTCCCATTCAAGCGATGAGATTCGGCAGTATCTCGATAGCATCGGGGCGAGGTATTTTCAGCTTAGCTACGAAGATGCCGCGAAGCGAATCGCCGAAGCACTCGATAAACAGCTTGTCGTGGGGCTGGTCCAGGGGCGCATGGAATACGGTCCCCGCGCGTTGGGTGCTCGCAGTATCCTTGCCGATGCCCGCTCGAGCGAAACCCAGTCGCGGCTGAATCTCAAGATCAAGTTTCGCGAATCGTTCCGCCCTTTCGCTCCGGCGGTATTGCAGGAAGATGTCAACGACTATTTTGAAGGCGAGTTTTCCAGCCCTTACATGCTGTTGGTCGAGCCAATCAAGCACTTGATTCGCAAGGCGCCGTCTTCGGCCGATCAATCGCTGTCGGGAATCGACCGGCTCAAGTGGGTGAAGTCTGCGATACCGGCGGTCACCCACGTCGACTTCAGCGGGAGATTGCAGACCGTCACCAAAGAGCGCAACGGCTACTTCTATGGCATTATCAAGGCGTTCAAAGACCGCACCGGTTGTGGAGTCATTGTGAATACCAGTTTCAACATACGCGGCGAGCCGATTGTCAATACGCCGGAGGAGGCCTATCGCTGTTTCATGTTCACCGACATGGATATGCTGGTTATCGAAAATGTTATCCTGCTCAAAGCCGACCAACCGCCTTTTCCGGGCGCCGCCGAATATCGCGCCCAGTTCGGAGTTGACTAAGCCATGCTGGCAAGACTCAACTGGCATCCCTCCTCCGGAGAGATCCGTTACTTTGCCAATACGCTGGCGGTATTAGCGATAGTCTCTACTGTCATCCTTGCAGTTACCGGTAAGCTCATTCCCGCTTTGGCGATTGTAACCGCCGGTATTGGTCTGGCGGTGATTTGCCGCTATGTTCAGTCCGTTGGTCGCTGTACCTATGTCATTTGGATGGCGGTGACTTATGTTCTGTCATTGATCATCTCACCAGTCGCGATCGCGTTCATTTACTACATTGTACTCACTCCGATGGCGTTCTTTGCTCGCATAGCCGGCAAGGATGAGTTGAATCTCAAGCGGAAAGCACATCAATCGACGCATTTCACTGACGCCGATTATGACGCTTCCCCCGAGTCGTTCCGGCGGCAGTTTTAGCCGAACGAATATTTCTCATATTGTCCGCTTCAAACGTCGATACAATAGTTGACGATACGGGTGGGATTGCTATATTGATATTGAAACAAGGAGGTACATTATGACTTCCATTGAGACTATCATCGACCGGCAGATTCGACGCTGGGAGTTGCAGAAGAGCCTGGAAGAGTCCCACCATGGCGTGGCGCGTTCGCTCCACTTACCGAAGCCGCTGATTACCGTTTCCCGCCAACGCGGCTCACGTGGGACCATCATCGCGGAGCGGATTGCCTACCGCTTCAACTATACGCTGCTGCACAAGGACATTATCGACCGCATCGTCGAGACCAGCGGGTACAAGCGCCGCATTGTCGAATCATTGGATGACCACACCCGCTCGCAAATGGAACTGTGGTTCGAGTCGGTCATCACCGGAAAACTGGTCGACCTCAACGACTACGCCCGTCACCTGCTTGAAATTATCTTCAGTGTGTCCCGGCTGGGCGGTATTGTTGTCGTCGGACGGGCTGCGAATTTCATCATCGGATCCAATCGCGGGTTACATGTGCGAATTGTGGGAACGATGGCCGGACGCATCCGCAATCTGATGGAACAGGAAAAGATGAGCGAAGCGGACGCCCGTCGCGAAATTGAGAAATCCGACCACGAACGCGCCGAGTTTGTCAAGAAGCTGGTGCATACGTCCATCGACGATCCGCAACATTATGACTTGATACTCAACAGCGACTGGATTCCCGTCGAACAGGCGGTGAGCCTGATCGCAAACGCGGCGATGGAGAAGTTTGAATTGCTGGCGCGAGAAGATCTGCAGCCGTAGCTCGATCAATTCTAATTTGCGTTTGTGAAAGCTTTGATAAACGGCGCCACCTGATAGCGGCTAGACTCCGCCAGCTCGCGGAGTTGATCGGCAGATTTTTCCGCCGCCTGATAGACACGGCTTTGCTCACTTTCACCCGACGACATCACAACCTCCTCAAACCAATGAGTCACCAATCGCAGCCAGCGTTCGCGGTTAAACCACAATATGCCTTCAAACTCATTGATTTGCAGGAATTCCCGGACATACCGGTTTTCAAATATACCCTGCATATCGGCGTCCTCAACGGCCAGCGGATTGTCGCTCGTTAACGCGACTCCAATCAGTAGTCCGGTGATTTCACCCTCTTGACGCTCCCCGCGCTTTTCGTAGAAGTCGCACAGCGCATTTGTCATCGTCTGCCGTATCAGCCAATCTTCGAAACGACTTGATAGCAGTAAACCTGGATCGGAGGCAATCCCTGCATGATCGTAATCACCAAGTTTCTGCAGGATAACCACTGCCGCCGCGACAAATCGATCATCGCGCGCCCGCACTGTCATCGGCTTGTTTGTCTCCAATTCGCTTGGTGGAACCGGGATCTCCGGTTCAAACTCGACGACATGCTTAGCTTCCTCAACTTCCGGCAAATGTGCCGGTGCCTCGCCACCGATATGATTCAGCACCGCCCGCATGAATTCGGGCCAGCGCCTCTGCAGCAGAAGCAGACCCCGCTCGAAGTCGTGGTCAAGGAGCTGCAACAATTCGACATTGTAAAGACTCCGCAGAGGATTGAGGATCGGCTCAAGTTGCGATTCGCGGTACAGAGTGTCAATGTCGTGAACTCCGGCGCCATTGAGCAGATGCATAACACGATGCCAGGAACCATCGTGGTCGTAGATTTCCCGCCAATCAAGAAAAGCCTGATATTGATAACCGTTTAGATGGGCATAGATGCCTTCTGATACGATTTGCTTCCCCGACCGGATGAACTGCAAATGAGTGCGATAGTCGCGGAAAATGTATAGGTCAGCATCGCCAGTTTTTAAGGCGAGCGCTTCGGCTACGCTTCGGTGTTCCAGGTGAGGCGTATCGCCGGATCCGACATTGATGGCGGTCGATAGCTTGATCCAGCCCTGCGTCGTGTTAAATGCGTTGTTGT
Source organism: Candidatus Zixiibacteriota bacterium (assembly GCA_963205155.1). GTDB lineage: Bacteria > Zixibacteria > MSB-5A5 > CAIYYT01 > CAIYYT01 > JADJGC01. The sequence continues at coordinate 3,348 of CAUJJY010000300.1, forward strand.
ATATCATGACTGCGCGCTCGTTGCCGGATCGGTTGGTATAGGCAAAGACGTTTTCGTCTACCCAGCCGTGCGGAGTCTGGAAATCGTGGAGCGCGAAGTTAGCTGCGCCCGAAAAGATGTGGCGCTTGCGCATCAGCGGGAAGATTTCTGCCTCGTGGCGGCGTATCAATTCTTCATCCGCGTGTTCATCCCAGTAAGCGCGCCGGTATTCCATTCCATATTTTTCGGAGTAGCCTTCGACTTGGCCGTGGCCGATCATCGGCAATCCGGGCATCGTGACCAGCATGGCACAGACGCCAAAGTACTTGTCGCCTTTGCCGAATTGCTCAATGGCGGTGCGTTCATCGGGATTGTTCATGAAATTGACAAAGCGCTTGAGCACTTCCGGGCTGAATTCGAGCACATTCTTGATGGTTTGGCGGTACTTCGAGTTCTCTTCCATTTTGAGCATGTTCATGAAGGCGCTGTTGTACACCCGGTGCATACCCAATGTGCGTACGAAGTAACCCTCCATCAGCCAGAAGGCTTCGGCCAGCAGCAGCGTCTCGGGCAGCTCTTCTTTTATCCGGTCCACGACTTCGCGCCAAAATTCTTTGGGGATTTGCGCATCAAATTCATCACGGGTTAGGCCGTGTTCGGCACGGGAAGGAATTGCGCCGCCATCCCCCGGCTGGGGGAACCATAGGCGCTGATAGTGTTTCTTGGCCAATGTCATCGCGGCATCGAAACGAATAATCGGGAATTTGCGGGCAACATGGAGAATCGTCTGAATCACGGCTTCGCGGACTTCCGGCATCAGGAAATTCAACTGCGCGGTGTCATTCCACGGCATATTAGTGCCATCATTGCCGTGATAGATGTAGCGAACTTCGCCGTTCGTGTTGTCAATTCGCTTGAAGACAACCGCGGCATCGCGATGCTGCCAGTAACCGTCTTCAATTTGCAGGACAATCCTCGGATCATCTGACAGATTAGTCCCATTAAATTGATAGACCGGAAACGGTGGATAAGGCGACTGAATGAACCAGTGCGGATGTTCGACCATCCAGCGCGAGTAAATGCCCATATGATTCGGCACCATGTCGGCTGAAAGCCGAATTCCACGTTTCCAGGCACGCTCCTTAAGATTGGCATAAGCCTCGTCGCCGCCAAGGTCTTGCGCGATATTGTAGTCGTAAAGTGAATACGCCGATGCCATTGCCTCAGGATTTCCCATGATCTGTTTGATCGTCTGTGATGCACGCGAACGCTCCCAAACACCAATCAGCCACAGACCGGTGAAACCCCAGCGGGCAAGCAGGTCGAGTTCCTCATCGGGTATGTCGTTTAGGTGGTGAATCGGCCTTTGATACTTCTTGGCAAGTTGATCAAGCCAGACGTAGGTGCTCTTGGCAATCAAAACGACATTCGACATCCAGTCGGCATCGTGGCTGAAAGCCTCAATCTCCGCGTAGGTGGTATCAAGTCGCGCTGCCTTGCCGAAGCGCAGGACTTCAAGCGAACCCTGGCTGAAACCCCGCCCGTAGCGTTCTTCCCGCAAGACATCGGTAATAAGCAGTATTTTCTCAAGCAGTGAAGCCGGCAACAGCTTCACCCAATGCTTGCGAATGAAGTCGAGCTGGCCCTCCAAGGAGTCGGGCGAATGCTCCATTGGGGCAAGAAGAGTCTTAAACAGGCTCACTCCGACCTCGTCAACCGGTGGCTGGGATTCGAAATAGGTTGCCAGCGAATCAACGAATTCACGATACGGCACGGCTTCGCGCAGTTGGCTGTCATTGAAGAACGGCCGGAAAGGCTTGAACGCCGGATTGATCATCGACAACATCAAGAGAATTGACTCAATTGCCGTCTGTTCGCGATGAGAGGCAATTTCCGAACGACCCTGCAGATAAGTTGCCGGATTTTCCTGACTCTGAATGATCTGTCGGGGCGGGTAGAAATCCACGAACGCCCTTATTGGACGCGTTGCAACGGAATCACTCTTTTTCTCGGCGGTCCACTTGAGACCCCGATCCAATGACCCGGGATTTTGCTGATAGCAATAGACCAAGGCAACATAACGCAACAGCTCAACGATCATTGCAGCAGTTATCAATTGTCCGGGTGAAACCGGGTTAAGAGCAGGTGCGTTTGCTGCGCATTGTGTGTTGAAGCGTGCGGCAAGCTGCCGCAAAAGTTGGGTTTCGCCGACTTTGGCAATGGCTGCAGACTCTTGCAGAATGCTCACCAGTCCTAGCCAATCGACGCAGGATGCGGATACCGGGAGTCCGAAGGGAAAGTAGTCGCGGAGATATTTTTCGTAGTCGCTCATCGAATCCAATTCTGCTAAGTTTGCTCCCCCGATTATTATAAGTCTTTTATCGTCACACCTTCAATAGATTTAGGCACTTTCGACAGAAATCATTATAAATTGCTTAAGAAGCGAGGTGTTCAAAACTAACTATGAACCATGACGAATTTCGCAAAAACGCTCACGAACTGGTCGACTGGATGGCGGACTATCTTGTTAATGTCCGCGACTATCCAGTCAAGGCCCAGACTAAACCGAACGATATCCTGTCGCAACTTCCAAAAACACCACCTGAGAATGGCGAGTCATTCGAAGCTATCTTCCGCGACTTTGAGAAGACAATCATCCCCGGAATGACCCACTGGCAGCATCCCGGATTCTTTGCGTATTTCCCGGCCAACTCCAGCCCGCCGTCGCTTTTGGCTGAAATGCTGACATCGACACTTGCCGCTCAATGCATGAGCTGGCAGACCTCGCCGGCGGCAACCGAACTGGAAGAACGCGTCATGCAGTGGCTGGGGCAAATGATCGGACTGCCGGACAACTTCACCGGCGTGATCCAAGACACCGCCTCGACTGCAACGCTCTGCGCCATTCTGACGGCGCGAGAGAGAATCACAAGCTTCACCGTCAATGATCGTGGATTCGATTCCACTGCAAAATACGCGCTCTATTGCTCGACTGAAACTCACTCATCTATCGAGAAGGCTGCCAAGATCGCGGGATTTGGTAGACAGTGCCTCCGCAAGATTGCAGTCGATCAGAATTACGCAATGATTCCACAGGAGCTCGAAAATGCGATTAGAGCTGATCTCGTCGCTGGAGTCAAACCCGTCGCTGTTGTCGCGACCATCGGTACCACCGGCTCGACAGCAATTGACCCGCTGCGTCCGATTGCCGAAATCTGCCAACGTTTCAAGATTTGGCTGCATGTCGATGCCGCATTCGCTGGTACGGCGCTGATTTTGCCGGAAATGCGTTGGATGAACGACGGCGTTGAATTGGCCGATTCATTCGTATTCAACCCGCACAAGTGGATGTTCACCAATTTCGACTGCTCGGCTTACTTCGTCAAGGATGCCGAGTCGTTGGTGCGCACTTTCGAGATTCTACCGGAGTATCTCAAGACCGCCGAGGGCGACCGCGTGAAAAACTACCGCGACTGGGGAGTACAACTTGGCCGCCGTTTTCGCGCCCTCAAGCTTTGGTTCGTAATCAGGAGTTACGGCGTCGAAGGATTACAGAGTCTTGTTCGTCATCATTTGCAGTTGGCCGCCTCACTCAAGACGAAAATCGAATCCTCTAGTGACTTCGAACTGCTGGCGCCGCTCTCGGTGAATCTGCTCTGTTTCCGTTACCACCCGAAGGTAGTTGACAGTCTCGAGCAACTCAATGCCATCAACGAACGCTTACTTGAGATAGTGAACGCTACCGGTAAAATCTACATCACCCACACCAAACTCAACGGCGCCTATACCCTGCGCATGGTCATCGCTCAGACGAAGGTCACAGAGTCGGACGTCGATTCGGCTTGGGATTTGATATTGGCAACCGCGCGGCAAGCTCGGTAGAACAGACATTTCTGTCGGTCGTTTCAGCGCCCCAACAAAAAACCTCCGGTCGTTTGGGAACCGGAGGTCTAGTTGAAACGTGCTCAGAGAGCAAACTCTGAATCGCCCTACGGGAGCGTAATCGGATTTGCTGTCAAATATGCAATAGAGCTCTTCAGCAATCCTTCAAAGTACTTCGGATTGTGAACGCCGCGCGAACGGTCTTCCTTAAAGATTGCATAGTTGTATGCCGCGGCTGCCTGCAAACGTGTAATCTTCACTGATTTGAAGAGACCAGTTGATGAATTGATCACGCCGGACAAAAGGGCGCCGAGTTCGGCATGAAGATCGTCAAACTCGGTCTGGACGCCTTCGATAGTGCCGTCGCCGTCGATATCGCGCGGTGCCCAATCGTCGAATTTGGTCACACCGGACTCACCGTAGCGCGAGTGGCAAGGAGCGCAAACACCGATGAGCGTATAGTTAGTTCCATCATGTGATTCAAACTGCATATTGAAGCTATGGCCGCCGACGTCGTAGCCGTCGTGCTGGGTCGGGTTGCCCATGTG
>CAUJJY010000301.1 GCA_963205155.1 Candidatus Zixiibacteriota bacterium
TATGTCGAGAAGGACGGTACGCTGGAAGGCGTCGATGCCGTCATCGACAAGGATCGTGCCTCTGCTCTACTCGCGCATGAAATTGGCGCGGAGATGCTGATTATCCTCACCGGCACCGACAAGGTTGCCTTGAATTTCGGCAAACCGGATCAAAGATTGCTCGACAAGCTCACGGTCGAGCAGGCCGACCAATACCTGCGAGCCGGGCATTTCCCGGCCGGAAGTATGGGACCCAAGATTGAAGCCGCCATCGAATTCATCAAGATGGGCGGCAACCGAGTGATCATTACTTCCATTGAAAAGGCATCCGACGCGGTATTTGGAAATGCTGGCACTGTCATCGAGCGTGGGTAAGGCCGTCATGGGTCTATCGCCAGAAGTGATCGCAGCGATCACGGACCGGGGTCACTTGTATGAAGTCGGCGGCACTGTCCGCGACTCGCTCCTGAAAATGCAGGACACCTCGAAGGACTCCGATTTTTTGGTCACGGGCATCCCGTATCAGGAACTCTTCTCAATCTTGCGGAAATTCGGACGTGTCGATGTTGTCGGCAGGTCCTTTGGCGTAATCAAATTCTCGCCCTTTGAATCGGCCGGGGATGCCGCTTCACAGATCGACTTTGCTCTCCCGCGACGCGAACACTCGACCGGTACCGGTCACAAGGACTTCGCCGTAAACTTCGATCACAACATTCCCGTTGAAGACGATCTCTTTCGGCGGGATTTCACGATCAACGCGATTGCCCGCAATGTCGCTACCGGTGAAGTTGTCGATCCCCTCAATGGCAGAACCGACATAGAAGCCAGGATCATCCGTTACACATCAGCAGAGAGTTTTCGCGAAGACCCCTTGCGGATGCTTCGTGCCGTCCAATTTGCCGCACGACTGAATTTTACGAGTGAACCGCAAACCTATCAGTCGATCTGCGACAATGTTAAGCTTATCGAAACAGTATCTGCCGAGCGCATTGCCGAAGAGTTGAACAAACTGCTGGTCAAAGCCGACAAGCCCTCCGTTGGATTCAGACTTATGGAATCTACAGGCATGCTTCAGCACGTGCTGCCGGAACTACAGCGGACAGTCGGATGCGAGCAACCGGGACCGTACCACGCTTGGCCGGTCTTCGAGCACACGATATATGCGGTCGATGCCGCTCCCAAACGCCTGTTGGTCCGGATGGCGTGTCTCTTCCACGATGTCGCCAAACCGCAGGCAAAGCGCCTGACCGATGAAGGCGGCGCCACCTTCTACGGCCACGAAACTTTCGGCGCACGAATTACCAGAAACGCTCTTGAGCGACTCCGCTATTCCCACGATTTTATCGACGATGTCGTGACACTGGTTGACCGCCACATGTTCACCAGCGATGTCAGTGACAAGGGTCTGCGCCGCCTCATTCGCAAGACCGGTCTTGAATTGATCTACGACTTGCTTGACCTTCGCCGCGCTGACGTGGTCGGACAAGGCAAAGGGGGAAAGACCGACGACGTTGACGAGCTTGAGCAGCGGATCCGCGAAGAAATTGCTAAGAAACCACCGTTCGGATTCAGCGACCTTGCCGTAAACGGCAATGACCTGATGCGCGAATTCAACCTTCAGCCCGGGAAGACCGTCGGCGAAATCTTGAATCATCTACTTGAAACTGTATTGGATTTTCCAGATAAGAACGACTATCAGACACTTATGGCAGAAGCTAAGAATTATTTACACAACTCAACTCATGAAGGGTTGAAGGAGTCATAGATGAAGATACATGAGTATCAGGCAAAGGAGATTTTTGCCACATTCGGTATTCCGGTACCGAAAGGTAAGATGGCCACCACCGCCGAGGAAGCACGCAACATCGCGGCTGACTACGGTCGTCCGGTCATGGTCAAGGCGCAGGTTCATGTCGGCGGCCGCGGCAAGGCCGGCGGTATCAAATACTGCAACAATGCCGATGAAGCGTTCGCCAATGCCGAGAAGATTCTCGGGATGGACATCAAGGGATTGACCGTTCGGCGCGTGCTGGTGACGGAAGCTTCTGATATCGCCCATGAAGTTTATTGCGGAATCATCATCGATCGCGCGGCCAAGAAGCCGGTCATTATGGTCTCTGCCGAAGGCGGTATCGATATCGAAGAAGTTGCCGCCAAGACACCCGAAAAGATCCACAAGCTTCATGTCGACCCGATTCTCGGTATTCAGGGATATCAAGCACGCGAGTTGGCATACAAGGTTTATTCCGACCCGAACACCGCCAATCAGGCCGCGAAAATTATCCAGAAGCTGTATCGCTGCTTCATGGAGAGCGACTGCACGCTTGCAGAAATCAATCCGCTGGTGACGACACCTTCCGGTGAAGTCATCGCGCTCGATGCCAAGATCAACATCGACGACAATTCCCTATATCGTCACAAGGACTTTGAAGGTCTTCGCGATGTCGCACCGGCAGAAGAATCAGAGAACGAAGCACGCGAGGCCGGTCTCTCGTTCGTCGGTCTGCACGGCAACATCGGCTGCGTCGTCAATGGCGCCGGTCTGGCTATGGCCACAATGGATCTCGTGAAACACTATGGTGGTGAACCCGCCAACTTCCTCGACATCGGCGGCTCGTCCAATCCGGACAAGGTCGTAACGGCGATGCGCATCATTCTCCGCGACCCCAACGTCAAAGCCATCCTGTTCAATATTTTCGGCGGCATCACTCGCTGTGACGACGTCGCCCACGGCATCGTCAAAGCCGTCGCCGAATTCAAGCCGCAGGTGCCGATCGTGGTTCGCCTCACCGGCACTAATGAAGAAGAAGCCCGTGTCATTCTCGCCCAGTCACATTTGCCTGCGGCCGACACAATGGACGGCGTTGTCATGAAGGCTATTGAACTGGCGAAGGTCGCTTAACCGGGAAAGGATGATACGATGGGTATTTTTGTAGATAAAAAATCGAAAGTGGTGGTACAGGGCATCACCGGACGCGATGGCTCGTTCCATACGCGTCAAATGAAAGAATATGGCACCAACGTCGTTGCCGGTGTAACACCGGGTAAGGGCGGCACCGGTTTCGAAGGCATTCCGATTTTCAATACGGTTGCTGAAGCTGTCAAGAAGACCGGCGCTAACACGTCCGTCATTTATGTGCCGGCTTCGTTCGCGGCAGATGCGATTCTCGAAGCTGCAGATGCCGGCGTCGAACTCGTGGTGTGCATCAGCGAAGGCGTCCCCGCCAACGACATGCTCAAGGTATACAACTACCTAAAGTCAAAAGGCGTGCGTCTTATCGGTCCCAACTGCCCGGGTATTATCACTCCGGGTGTGACCAAAGTCGGGATCATGCCGGGCCATATCCACAAGAAGGGCTCGGTTGGACTTGTCTCGCGCTCCGGCACGTTGACCTATGAAATCGTGTACAATCTCACCCTGCGCAAACTCGGTCAATCCTCGTGCATCGGCATCGGTGGTGATCCGATTATCGGCACCAACTTCATTGACTGCCTCGCGGCATTCCAAGCCGACCCGCAGACAACCGCTATCGTGCTGGTTGGCGAGATCGGTGGTTCTGACGAAGAAGAAGCCGCTAAGTTCATCAAGAAGTACGTCACCAAACCAGTGGTTGCCTTCATTGCCGGATTGACGGCACCTGCCGACAAGCGTATGGGCCATGCCGGTGCAATTATCTCCGGCGGAACTGGGACTGCTGCCGAGAAGATCAAAGCCTTCCAGGCCGTTGGTGTTCCGGTTGCCAAGACACCCGGCGAAGTCGCCGCTCTTGTTGAACAGAAACTGAAAGCCTCCGAATCCAAATCCAAAGCCAAACCCGCTGCCAAGCCTGCCAAGAAGGCCGCAGCAAAAAAACCGGTAAAGAAAGCAGCTCCCAAGAGAGCTGCAAAAAAGCCGGCTAAGAAAACTGCCGTCAAGAAAGTCAAGGCAGTCATCAAAAAAGTCAAAGTGCTAAAAGCGGCAAAGAGCAAGTCGTCGCCGAAAGCCAAAGCAAGAAAGAAATAAGTTGCTCCTGAAGCAAGAGTAGGAGATTAAGATAATGACAGAGACACCCGGCGGTACAGAGCAGACGACGGAGTCCAAGAGTGCCGGCGGCCGTGAGCCGCTGACCATCTACATGCACTGGTGCAAAGCCTGCGGCATTTGCATCAGTTTCTGTCCGCACAAGGTCTTTACGTCCGATCGCGACGGCAAACCAATCATCACGCATCCCGACAAATGCACCCAATGCGCGATCTGCTGGCTGCATTGTCCCGATCTAGCCATCGTGTCGAACGAGAAGTAGGAGGAAGTATGGCTGATGTAAGATTACTACAGGGAAATGAGGCTGTGGTCGAGGGTGCCATGCTCGGAGGACTGACCTTTTTTGCCGGTTATCCGATTACTCCTTCCACTGAAGTCGCCGAAGGCCTGGCGCGAAAATTGCCCAAGGTCGGAGGGAAATTCATCCAGATGGAAGATGAAATCGCCTCAATGGCGGCGATCATCGGCGCCGCGTGCACTGGCGCCAAAACGATGACAGCAACTTCGGGCCCCGGATTTTCGCTCATGCAAGAGAATATCGGCTATGCTTATATCGCCGAAGTACCCTGCGTCATTGTCAACGTACAGCGCGGCGGCCCGTCAACCGGTCTTCCAACCAAGGTTGCCCAAGCCGATACCATGCAAGCCCGTTGGGGAACGCACGGCGACTATGTCGCCATCGCCCTCGCACCGCAATCGGTCGAAGAGACGATCATGCTCACCATTAGGGCTATGAATCTCTCCGAGGAATATCGCACGCCGGTCATTTTGTTAATGGACGAAGTCCTCGGCCACATGCGCGAGAAAGTTGTCATGCCGGAACCGGGAACATTCAAGGTCGTTAATCGCACCAAACCGACCGTACCGGCGAATTGGTACAAGCATTTCGAGATCACTCCGAGCTTCAAATCGCCGATGGCGTCCTTTGGCGACGGCTATCGCTTCCACGTTACCGGACTTACGCACAACGAAGAAGGCTTCCCGACCAGCGAGTCGAAAAAGATCCACGACAAGCTGTTTAAGTTGCAGAACAAGATTATGCGCTATGTCGACGACATCTGTGAAATCGAAACCGATGGTATGGAAGATGCCCACGTAGCGGTCGTTGCCTATGGAAACGTCGCCCGTGCCGCCAAACAGGCTATTCAGATGGCGCGCCATCGTCGCATGAAGGTCGGACAGGTTCGCCCGATCACAATATGGCCGACGCACGACAAGAAGTACCACGAGATCTTCAGTTCGAAGAGCCTCGAGGTCATCATCGTTGCCGAACTAAACCAGGGTCAGTATGTCACGGAAATCGAGCGCGTCGCGCCGAAGCACGTCAAGGTTGTTAGCCTGGCACGCTTCGATTCCGAACTGATTACGCCCGATCAAATTCTCAACAAGATTAAGGAGGTGAGGTAAGATGTTGCAGAAATCTGATGTCATTCATCAATACTTGCGCCCCAAGAAGGCATTCCCGAACGTCTGGTGTCCCGGTTGCGGGATCGGCATCGTTATGGGATCACTCGTACGCGCAATCGATAAACTCCAGATTGCCCGCGACGACATCACACTTGTGTCGGGTATCGGCTGCTCATCGCGCCTGCCGGTATACCTCGACTTCAATACGTTGCATACAACGCATGGCCGCGCTCTGGCCTTTGCCACCGGCGTCAAGCTCGCCAAACCGAAGATGAAAGTCATCGTCATTACCGGCGATGGCGACTGCCTCGCCATCGGCGGCAATCACTTCATTCACGCAGCTCGGCGCAATATCGATATCACGACTATCCTAATCAATAACATGATCTACGGTATGACCGGCGGACAATTCTCTCCGACGACACCATCCGAGTCCTTTGCCACAACATCACCTTATGGCAACAAGGAAAATCAATTCGATATTCCCAAGCTCGCCATTGCCGCCGGCGCCAGCTATGTCGCCCGCGGAACGGTCTATCACGTGACTCAGCTCGATGAGTTGATTACCGAGGCGATCACCAAACGAGGTTTCTCTGTCGTCGAGGCGTTCTCCAATTGCCATACCTATTATGGCCGCCTCAACCGCGCAGGAGATGCCGTGAAGATGATTGATGATATGAAGAAGAACGTCATCCCGCTCAAGGCTGCCGCCAAGATGCCGCCGGAGAAACTCGAGGGCAAAATGCTCACCGGAGTTTTCGCCGATGTCGAGAAGGATGAATATTGTGACCGTTACGATCAACTGATCGAAAGTCTGAAAGGGAAGTAGCCATGACACCAAAGACGAAAGCCAACGAGGCACATGAATCGGCTAAACCCGCGCAGGTCTTCGATCGTTTCGAAATCCGCCTCTCCGGATCGGGCGGCCAGGGACTGGTGCTTGCCGGCGTAATCATTGCCGAAGCTGTTTCGACACTCGACGGCAAAAACGTCGTCCAGACCCAATCCTATGGACCCGAAGCCCGAGGCGGTGCTTCTCGAACTGATCTGGTGATTTCGGAAGGCGAGATCTATTACCCAAAACCGATGGCGATTGATTTGTTGCTCGCAATGACCCAGGAGTCTTGCGATCTTTACCACGGTGGCCTTAAAGACACCGGTGTACTGATCTACGACAGTCACTTAGTTACACAGGTACCGTTTGCCCGCTCCATTGGAATTCCGTTTAGCCAATTGGCACGCCATGAAATCGGACTGCCGATGGTCGCAAATGTCATTTCGCTCGGCGCCATCTGTGCAATTACCAAGATCGTGTCGGAAGCGGCGCTGACGAAAATCGTCACCAAACGCTCTCCGCGCGGAACCGAAGAGAAGAACATGCAGGCTTTGCAGCTTGGTCTCAAAGTCGGCAAAGAAGCATTGGAAGGATCTAAACTGTGATTGAACGCACTCTATTAATGATAAAACCCGACGCTGTTCAACGCAACCTGATCGGCAAGATTACCGACCGCTTGGAGACAGCCGGTTTCAAGGTCGTCGAACTCAAAATGGTTCACCTCAAGGCTGCCGTTGCACGCGAATTCTACAAGGTCCACGAAGGTCGTCCGTTCCTTGATGAATTGGTTGAGTTTATGTCGTCCTCACCGATTGTTGCCATGGCACTCGAACGCGAAAACGCCGTGGCCGCGTTGCGGGAGCTGATCGGCGCCACCGATCCGAAGAAGGCCGCCGTCGGAACGATTCGACAGAACTTCGCCATCGATGTCGGCAAGAACTCCGTGCACGCTTCCGACAGCGTCGAAAACGCCGCAGTCGAAATCAAATTCCACTTCGGCTCGTAAGGCAATCAACGCAATTCAGGGACACGAATATTGTGTCCCTGAATCGTCAGTAGAGGGTCGTTTGAAAGTCTCGGTTTGGTACTGCGATAATAATATCGATATTGCGCTTCCCGATAGTGGAAATGTAGATATCTTTGATTTGCCGTCCCGCCGATTACATCGCCTTCCGGCGTCTCATTGGCTGAATACGAGCGTAGTGCCGCCTGGCCTCGAGCAATTCCTTGCTGATGCCCAACGCTTGGTCGTTGTAGTTAATGATGCCCATCGACCCACGCCGACAGCAACGATCCTCGACAATCTCAAGCACGATCTTAAATTTGATGCCACCACGTTTCTGGTTGCGACAGGTTTACATTCACCGAAATCCTCCGCTCCCCGCGAGAAGCTGTTTGGTGAACTTCCTGTAGCTAAAGGTCTCGTGGTGCACGATGCCTACGACACAAGCGAACTCCACACCTTCGGAGAGGGCGAGAAATCCGTCCGTCTCAACAAAGTTCTCGATTGGTGCGACTCGACTCTCATCATCGGTTCGGTCGAACCGCATTACTTTGCCGGATTTACCGGTGGCCGCAAAATCATCCTGCCCGGCTGTGCGTCATTTGCAGATGTCGAACGCAACCACGCATTTGCCGTGCAATCCGGTAGTCAACCGCTCGCTCGCGATGGCAATCCAGTGTGGGAAGACATCCAGAATCGAACGAGAGTTCTCGATAGCAAGAAACGCTATGCCATCCAGGTTGTCTGCGATCATGAAGGCAATCTCTTTTTCGCAAGTCACGGCGATTGGGACCAGTCCTATGATCAGGCCTGCGATTTTGTCGTCGCGAATTATGCGTTCGACGTGGCAGAGAAATATGACATCGTCATCAGCGCGGTCTACCCGCCGCTGGACCGCAACTTGTATCAGTTGCAGAAATCTTACGAAAACGTCGCCGCCGCCGTTCGAGATGGCGGGACAATTCTCCTGATTTCAGCTTGCGTTGACGGCGTAGGCGATGATCGCTTCCTGAAAATCGCCGAGTCGCTGTCTAATACCGGCGAAATATCGGGTGCAGGCAATGAAGCGTTGATTATGGGCATCCACAAAGTCAGACGAACAATCGCTCTTGCCAAGCGGGTCGACCTTGTGCTATGCTCTAATCTGGACAGTTTACTGCTTGATCACTTGCCGATCGCTCCCCGTTCGGATGTGCAGGCAGCAATTAATGAGTTAGTCAGTAAATATGGAGATAATTGCAGAATTGCAGTCGTACTCGATGCCGCTTCGCAGGTGCTCTATCATCACGCGGCGTAACGGGCACGGAGAATCCTTAGGGAGGATGTTATGAGAAAAAAAGTATCGGTCATCGGAGCAGGTAACGTCGGCGCGGCAGTCGCGCAGTATCTTGCCGAAGACAACGTTTGCGACATCACCATCTTCGACGTCGTCGAAGGTTTGCCACAGGGAAAAGCGCTGGACTTGCTTCAGGCCGGTCCGGTGCGTGGCTACGATGTCAGCATCCGCGGCACCAATGACTTCACCGAACTCAAAGGCTCGGATATTGTCGTTCACACCGCCGGTTTGGCGCGCAAGCCCGGAATGTCTCGCGAAGACCTCCTGACGAAGAATGCCGAAATCATCGGCACCGTTGCCAAGAGCGTCAAGGAACACGCCGAGCATGCGATGATCATTATGGTCGCCAATCCGCTTGACCTGATGACCTACCATGCCTACAAGACCACCGGTTTCCCGTCCAATCGCGTTTTCGGCCAGGCCGGAATTCTCGATTCGATCCGCTTCCGCACTTTCGTCGGATTGGAACTCGGTATCGCCCAGACCGAAACCGAAGCCATGGTTCTCGGCGGTCACGGCGATACGATGGTACCGCTCCCGCGTTACACCACGGTAGCCGGAGTCCCGATTACCGAATTGATGCCGAAAGAGCGTATCGATGCTCTTGCTAAGCGCACCATCGACGGCGGCGCCGAAATCGTCGCTCTCCTGAAGACCGGTTCAGCCTATTACGCTCCGGCAGCGGCCT
>CAUJJY010000302.1 GCA_963205155.1 Candidatus Zixiibacteriota bacterium
ACACAAACCCCGTTCCACTTTCGCAGAACGGGGCTGGCGGTGAATCACTGTGAGGAGATTCGCTACTTGTCTATTTGATTACTAACTTTGCGAAGTCATACCAGTCTATCTGTTCCGCGCTGCCCTTCTCACGAATCACGAATATGCCCTTATTTTCTTCATTGACGTCATTTGAGCCGCTAAGAATATAGGTGTTGCCGCTTTTGAGCGTCACTGTCGCGCTGCGCTGTGAACTCTTTTCGATACTGGAAATAATGGCGAACGGAATTACGATCTCAACGCCCTTGTACTCGCCATTGAGATGTTCCCAGGTGTATTCTTCATCGTTGTCCCAGGCAATATTTCCGGAGAATTCCTCGCCGTCTTCGGTGGTTGCCGTTCCCCTGATGCGGGCACCGCCGTCAAAATCCTTGTATGCCGGAAGTTCCGCTTTGGGAACCGGAAGGAACTCCGCTTTCTCGAAATCACTCCAGTTGACTTTGACCCGTCCGAATTCGGTCGATTTGACAACTATTCCCCGATTTTCTGAATTGACATCGTTGGAATTACGCAGGGTCATCTCCTTGCCGTCTTTCAGCACAATCGACGCCGAAGAAGAAGAACGCCGCTCAATTGAGGCGATTCGTCCCATCTGGATCTTTCTCGTCCGACCGCCGTCCTCATCACCATCAAGGTCGTCTTCGTTGAACACTTCGTCGACATCCCACTCAATCCAGCCGGTGAATTCCCCTGCCCTGCGGGTACTGACACGGCCATACAGGCGCTCCAAACCGTCAGTCGGTTCGCTTGCTTCCTGCATGAAGTCGATATGATCGATGTCATCCCAATCGAAGTAGATTTCGCCTTCTTTGGCATCATTGACGAGTATTTCTCGCAGTCCGGGTCCCAAATCGGAACCCGAATTGAAAATGACAACTTCGCCATTCTTGAGTGTGATTGTCGCACCGTCGTCGCGGTCGCGCGCCAGGGTGCGGATATGACCAAACTGGAGTTGGGATTCTGATGAGATGTCAAAACCGAAAATCGAGTTGCCTTCGCCGATTTTCAGCCCGAATATCTGCAAATCGCCCTTGGAATCTTTATAGCGACGTTTTCCCTGCTGACGTTCTGCCTCACGTCTATCCTTCTCGATTGTCCCATCGATGATATCGTCCCAATACGCCTCGTTCTTGTCCCAGCGTATCCAGCCTTCGAAAACATCATTATCGACAGTGTATAGTTTCCCGTAAATTCGTCCTGACTCTGCGGATACCTGGGCAGAACCAAGCAGCAACAACAAGCTAAGGGCAGTAAATATTGTCAGCCGTGGCATCGCTCCTCCTAAATCGGTTTAGTCATCATCTGCAGGAAGATTACGAATCCCGAGCCAAAATGTTTCGCAAGTTTGTGTGATTTTTGCGGTTGCAGGTAGTTCCGGGGCTCCATTCGACAAAAAATGGGGAGTCCGGCTTGGACCCCGAACTCCCCGAGAACAAAGAGACACTAGCCTGACGGCAGGTGTTCTTCGCCTCCTTTTGCCAATAATATAGCACATGCCACTGACAACTACTGTCAGTACATTTTCAAAAACTTTAACTTTTTTTGGAGATTTATTGTCCGGGAGGAGGACCGCCGGCAAAAATGTAGTTTATGAGGTAAACGACATCGGATACATTTACGACGGGACTGGAATCAATGTGAACTCCGGTAGCCCAAGGATTCGGATAGGACCCTCCGGCAAATATGTAGTTTATCAGATAAACCACGTCGGATATCGTGACACTGCCGCTAAAGTCGACGTCTCCGTTTACGTAAGGTACGGGATCAAGCACTATGTCCATATCGAGGTTAGAAAAAACATCGATTATGGCGGAGTATTGCTGATAACGAGGCCTTGTTACCTTCAACTGATATCGTCCCGCTGGCTGTCCAATCAAGTTGAAAGTCGAATCTACCAAGCCGAGATTGATTGACGATATCGGGACCTCGATCACAAAATCCTCGGCAAAAGGATTACCGTCGCTGGTGCGTGCTTTGCCAGAAATGCTGTAGAAATTGGCTGTCGTCACTTCCATGCTGTCGGTCGCAACGTTACCATACCGGTCCTTCGCCCAAACCTTGACAGTATAGGTGTCATTTGGCACCAGTCCAGTTGCCCACTTTCCCGAAATATCTGTCGGTTCGACAATTCCGTCATTATCGTGGTTGGTGATGATCTCATAAAACTGACGTTGGGTATAGTCGCCTTCAGAATTGCAGGGTGCCGAGTTCTTGAACAGCGTATGGTACGATTGATCCCACAAAAGTCGACTGGTAAACAAATAAGATGTAAACGGACCAATACTGACTGTATCCGAATAGATTTGGTATCCCATTTCGTTCGGAGTAACAACCCACGTCGGATGCCCAATCCGGTCATGCGCCTTCGCAATAATATCAACGTCCCCGTCAATCGGGGCTGCTACGTTGAAATAGACGTCGGTATTGTCCCGGCAAAATCGAAAGCGCGTACCGGTACTAATGTTTAAGAAGTAAGGTGCCACAAAATCGTCGATGTTAGCTAGCTCATCCAACGGATTCCCAACGAACAGCCAGTTGGACGCCCAGGTTGTACCGGCGTTTCTGATCTTCACAAAATGCAGGTGATGAAAATCGGACGTGGGCCAAGTGACCAAAACACCAAGCTGTTGCCCGCTATCCACATAGTCGCCCACACTTACTGTAATACTTTGCTCTTCCAGATGGGCATATAGCCAGCCGTCGCAGCTGTCGGGTCCGTTGGTATCACCAATTGCCACTCGCCAATGAAGATCTGCAGACGTGGTCAGTACAGCCTTGACCCAGCCTGCTTTTACTGCATATACTGGCGTTCCCGCTGGGTGCAGGATATCAATCCCTGGATGCATATACGGTGTACCGCCATAGTCCTGATACTCACCGTATGAGTTCCCCAAGGCATGCGAGGAGTCAAACGGCTCCATCGGCCACGGAATCGCCGCAGTTGCCTTCGAGACGCCAAATAGGACTATGATCAAGACTGAAAGACGGAACAGGAAGCCTCCATATAGATTCCAAGTTGCAGTGACAATATAACCGGAATCGGCGAATTTGCAATCGCGAACTTTGGACATCACTATTGGTCTGATTATCAACGGGTTAGCGAAAAGTAATGACAATTTACTTGATTATGTACTCTTTGCGGTTAGGCACCTTTAAGAGAACGATAAATCCGGCCACAAGAGCAACAATTTGGGCAGCTAAAGCCAACCGATAGTGAATGGTCGCAGCAAGACGATCCGAGATAGCGAAACCCAGTTGACTTAAGGTATCAAGAGTAATTTTTCCAAGCGGCATATCCTTCTCTCCGACGAGGGCGACAACTCCCCAAATCAGAGGGCCGATGGTCGCCGCCGCTTTGGAACATAGGGAGTAGATTCCGTAGAACTGACCTAGTTTTTCTTCAGGTACCAAAGTATTCAGAAGGGGACGACTTGCCGTCCAAACCGCGCCGAGAAAGACGCCAAAAAACGCCCCGATGACATAGAAATACGCCCTTTCGGAGGCTACTGTAGCCGCACAAAGGGCAACACTCCATCCGACCACCGAGATGAGCATCGACGGTTTCGACTTGATCTTGTCGGTTAGGTATCCGTAGAAAATCGACCCAAACAGAGCAAACGTCGTCGATGAAATGAAAAGAACCAATTTGTCGCCTTCTTCGAATCCAATCACCGTACTGGAGTAAACTCCCATAAAGATGATGACCGTATTCACGGCATCAATCACCAGGAAGTTGCCAACCATATAGCGTAGTAGCCCCGGGTATTCGCGAGTATCCTGCAGTGCCTTCTTGAGACTCTGGCCAAATGATTCTCGTCGGACTGGAGCCACGTTGAGCCTTGGCTGCTCGCGTACCCAATACAGGCACGGCAGGGCAAATACTAAGAACAGCAGTGCTGTCGGCAGGAATGTATACACTCGCCCCGATAGTCCATCGATCATGTTCAACCCTACCAGGGGCGAAACCAGTAGCAGTCCCGTAATCGAGCCGGCGTATCCGATCCCGGTACCGATGCCGGAGATCTTACCGATCGTCGCAGGCGTCGAGACATCCGAAATTAAGGCATTATAAAAGGTCAAACCACCCTCGTAAAAGTAGTTCGCTGCAGCAAAGCAAACCAACGCAGCGACAACGGTCGCGAGCGGCGGTAAATTCAGCAGTGCAAATAGCGAAAGTAATACCGTCGCGGCGACGCAGAGATAAGTGAATGTTCTTAAGTCTCGCAGGCGAGTGTTGCCCAAATCCGCTTTGCGACCCAGTGCAGGCAGGGTCACGGCTACCAGCAGCATTGACGCCGAGTAGCTGATCGAGAAGAAAATGTCCTTTGTATTGAGGTCTTCAATGATCCAGGGCGAGAAGAAGTAAGTCACGATGTTCATCGAGAAGATCGTGTTGGCGAAGTCGTACATCACCCAGCCGACTTGCGCCTTAAGGCGAGAGTACTCGCCGGCTATCGACACGAATCAACCTTTGTCAATGCCTACAACCCAAGCTCCGCGCCAATGCGACGCATACCATCAAGGGAGAGTCCGAAGAACTCCTCCAGAGTCAATCCCAGTTCTGAACACTTGGAAATGGCGTCTCGACGCGCACCGGCGGCAAATCGCTTGTCTTTGAATCGCTTCATGACAGAAGACACTTGCACTTCGGCGATCTTTCGCGTCGGATGCATCAGTGCAGCCGCTGTCAGCAATCCGGTTGTCGGATCGGCGGCATAGAGTGCCCAGTCCATCCTCGAAAGGCAAGGTTGGTGGTCGGCGTGGCATTGAATTGCATACTTCATCGCGTCATCGATTTCGGGGTAGGCGCCAAGCCATTCACTGGTAATGAACGTGTGCTTCTCCGGTGCTTCCGCCGTCACGGCATAGTCAAGATCGTGCAACAGACCGACTAATCCCCAGCGCTCCACGTCTTCAGCAAAATGCTCTGCCAAACGGCGCATCAATGCCTCAACGCTGATGATGTGTTTCAACAAATTACCTTCGCCAATTTTTTCGACCACAAGTTGAAAGGCTTCGTTGCGATTCATAATCGCTTCCTTAGTCGACAAAAGTCCATTTGAATCCCCACCAAACCGATCTGCCCGGTTGTTTGATGTTATTCAGAGTGTACGACACATCTAAGAGGTTATGATAGTTGAAATAGAAGTGAAATCGCTTGAGATCAAAACTTAAATAGCTTTCTGTCACGAACACACCATCTTCAACTCCACCGGCAAGATAGCGATTGACCGCGGAACGAAAAGTCGCGCCCGCGCCAATATTCAGCCAAATCTTCAGCCGGTTGATCGGAAAGTGATACCAAGCAGACGCGCTTGCTGTATGCATTGGTCCGAAAGCAACGTCTTCACCGTCGCTCGTAACGCTCCTGATCGCGTAAGCGACGTTAGTTGTCACCCCGTTGAATGGCTCCAATTTTGCCTTGATCACACCGAAGAGAATATTATTGTCCAACTCCAATGCCCGATACCGGCCGTATGTTAATGAGCTGTAATCAGGTTTCCATTCTGCTACATTCGACATGTTGATTATGCCACCTTGTAACTGCAGCCGCAGATTCTGGCGCCGGTGGTTAATAACGAGTTCCAGACTCCGCGCCGTACCTATCCCCAGATCAGAGTCGGACTGCAAAGCAAAATCATACACTGTGTCGGCGAACGCAGCTTGGACAGGCTCGTGAAACAACATCTCGGGTTGCGGCTGAATACTGCGCCAACCGCCGATCAAAATCGCATCCGTCTGACTCGAAAGCTGATACATGGCCGTGGCCAAAAGATTTGGCGCCGGACTAAGTTCGTCAGAGCCGGTCAATGAAGCGGCACCAAAATAGCTTACACGTGGAGACAATTTCCCGAGACGCCGCAGCCCGGCGTCAAAGTAGATGCTGGAAGTTCCGACTCCCTGACTGTGATAGTTCAGGTACCGTGTTGTCGCGACGAAAGCCGTTGTACTTTGGCCGTGCCGTTTCTGGTACTCAAGCTGTGATTCGACAACTCGGAATCGCATTGCTGTTCTTAGCTTGGAACTCTCGAATCGTTGATCATCATTTCGGTACGTTAACCGCAAATCGAGTTGCGAATCTTCGGAGCGCAGATACGTCAAAGAAGTCGAAAGCGTCGCAAAGTTGTCGGAGACGTTGCCGTCGAACTGGTAATCGGTTGGAAAGAACATTCGATTACCTCGAAGTCGGTTAAACGAGTACAGCACCCTTCCCTGTAGATTGTTCTTTAGACGTGGTTCGACCATCACACGCATCCGATTTAGCTTGGAGTCTGCGCCGGAGAGCAAGCCATCGTTCTTCTGAAACGTCCCGTCTGCACGTATGCTGCCGAAACTGCCAAAGTTACTGGCAAAGTCAAATGTGGTGTTGGCAAATCCCCCGCGGCCGCGATTGACATATACGCTGCTTGTGGCGGTATCAAATTCCACGAGGTCACTTTGCTGATAGACTCCTGTACTCCTGCCGAACGGCAGCACCAATCCGTTCAGTGCCGTCCTTAAGAAGTACGACCGCTGTGACGGTTCGCTCCTAAGCCACTCTTCCGAATACGGCAACGGTACAGGGTTGGCAAACGTTTGTTCGCCGACAAAATTGTCAGCCCGCGAAAGGTGGCTGGGCGTTAAACCGAGCGGATAGAATGTTTCCAGATCGCCCCACATGCTCACCCCAAGCCGGTATAGTTCTGGATCAGATTGCCATCTCGAGGACGATTGTGGACGATCCGGAAATTGTGAGCTCCCATCGAATCCGGCGAAAATCATTCTTATCAGGCTGTCGTTAATACTCGGGAATCGCGGCCTCATAATCTTCAGAGTTGAATCAACAGAAGACGACAGCGGAAGCACCGCCAGCGAATCGCTGGAACTCGAGACCTCACTACTATCTGCTGTTTGGTCCTGGGCCGCCGCAATTGTGCAAAAGCTTATGAGAAGCGCTGTGAGTGCGCCAACGACGCGGTACAATTCAACTCCATACTGCCGTTGCTCCATCATTGCTCAAGACAGTGCGGAGTCAGCGGCTGACCGGAAAAGTAACGACTTTTTGGAGTTTAGCAAGAATTGGAAAGAAGATCATGAAGAAGAGTAAATTGGAAACAACAGTGATCAATGCGAAAGAGGCAGACATGATCAATCTCGCTTGAAATGGTCCAAATAACCATGCGTCAACAATCGACACGGGAATCTGGTACATCAGCGCCGTAGCAACACCCAATGCAGCGAGCAGGATGAAATATATTACGGATGGACGTGGCTCCAGGCGAGTCCGCATCACACCGCCGGTAAAGCCGATTAGCGCATATCCCGCCATCTGTGCGCCGAGAAGGGGCAAGGCAACCATACCGAAGGGATTAAACAACGAGATTAGTGCGGAGCTTATAATGCCTACCAGCAACCCGGCCAATCGTCCGAAGCAGTACCCTGCAAAGAACACCACCAATATTGACAACGTCGCATTGGGAATGACCATCAAGACCATTGAGCCGGCGTATGCCAAAGCTGCGAATATCCCGATGGCTGCGACGGTCTTGGCTGTCACCTGACCACTAAGATCTTCTGATGCCGGACATCGTTGCCGATTCTCGCTTGAACTATGTAGATCCCCGAAGCCACCGGTTCGTCGTTTTCGTTTCTTGCCGACCAGGTAAACGAATGGGGGTCACCCGGATTGACGCTTTTGCGTTCCGACTTGTAAACTTGCTCACCGGCAACCGTGAAGACGCTGATGTCGACGTCGGCAGTCTGCGCAACGTCGAAGATGACTGTCAATGGCCGGTCAACGGCACTGGAGGAGATCAGTTTTGTATTTGCAAACAGCACCTTATTCTCGTCGATCATTACAGATGTGTCGGCGACACTGAAACGATAGGAGTAGAATTCAGCTAAGCCCTTAAGTTCAGGATTGACAATAGTCGGAATGACGAGCACATCGGTAATGGCATCAAGATCATCAACCTGAACTTGTGTGTTCAGCGGATAGAGTGTCTCGGATACTCTAAACAACCCATTGGCATTAAACCGATCGTACGCGATCACTGACTTGCGCCATTCTGTCGACGGATTGGTGCTGATGACGCCGATAAAGTCCATGACAAATCCGCTCGCCAGCGAACCGGTTCGAAATACCAGGTAGTTGATTCCTAATTCTGTAGGCAAGAATTGATTGTCGCCGCTCTGGGTAATGGTAACCGGATAATCAGAATAATAGCGAATGTAGGCACGACCCGGATTGCCTATTTGATCCGGCACCATGTCATAATTGGCCGCCTCAGAGAAATAACGTCCTGTTCGCGCCCGCCCACCCGTAAAGAATAGCCAGCGCGAGTATTCGGTCCAAGCCTGCTCGAAATTCACTGTGCCGCTCGTTTGATCTGACAGAGCGCTTTGTAGCGCACCGCTAAGAAAATTCTCTCCGGGCGTCGCTCCGCAATATTCCCACACTCGGCGGATAATGTCCTTACCATATCGTTCCGCGAGGAAGATCGGGAAAAGACCCGCGCCGTAAATATTCAGGCCGTCATTGCTAATGTAGTTTGGGGCCTTGTGAATCGTCGGCAGATAAAACTGTAAGTAACTATAGTAGTCGTTGACGTCGTCATAGGTTTCTTCTTCCATCCACACTGACGACATTTCCAACCAATACGGATTATAGTTGTCCGTGCAGTTCGGCGCGGTACAGACTTCCCTGCCGTCATAAGTGAGGTGAATGGCATGGAGAAACTCGTGGGCCATGGTAACCTGTAACGCCTCGATCGGCCTGTTCGCGTAGCCAGAGTAGTCCTCGTACTTGGTGTCCAACTCCATCCACGATGTTGTTCGGACAAACTCGCCTGAAATAAAGTCAAACTCCGGAACTGTGCTGCCATAGACACTGGCACCGACATCCTTTAGATAGATGTCGTAGCGCGAATCGCCTCCCGATGTCTCGTCATTGATAGGTTCAATAAATCCCAATTCGTTGATATGATGCTCCCAGCACGAATCCGCTATACGCGCAACGATTTCGGGATAGTCCGGCACACCGTTGCTGTTCTGATCGCCATACTTCGTAAGGATAGTGTCACGGCTTCCAGCGGTAGTGGTATAGTGAATCTTGAAATGGCCGCTAGGCGAATCAAATGTCAACGGCAGATTCGTTGGCCGCGCCATAGCCTCTTCATAACCAGCGATCGTCCCATACTGATTCTCGAATGCCCTGATCTGCATTGCCAGTGGCAATCCACACTTCTGCGTGATTCCGGTAGCCGGCACAATGCCGTCGCCAAGCGAAGTCGATGCAGGTCCAAATTTTTCGTTGTAGGCATTCAGCAGCGCCTGCATTTGTTCGGTGCGATTCATCTGCGACAGTTCTACTGCGGTCGCTTGCACGGAAAATGAAAGTGCGAACAGGAGAGAAACGAAGAACGGGATTCGAGCGCTCACGCGGGCTCCTTTGTCATGATGATTTTCGGCTGGCAAGATATTCTCTCATTCGGGAAAGTATTACGTAAGGGACTTTTTGATTGCCCATCTCGGCGCGCGGATCATTGCGGCCATGCCAATCAGAGCCTCCTGAAATCAGCAGCTTGTGCTTTTCCGCAACGGCTTTATAATGACGGACTTGGGCAGGTGTATGTTTGGAGTGATAAACTTCAATTCCGTCCATTCCAATTTCGGTAAGAAACGAAATAGCGTCATCGCGTCGGACGGTTCCCGGATGCGCCATTACGACTATTCCGCCGGCATCGTGCACAAGCGAAATTGCCTCAACGGGATCGAAAAAAGTCTTCGGCACATAAGCAGGAGCGTGGTATCCAAGGAAGCGATTGAATGCTTCGTCAAATGTATGGACATACTCTTCTTTGACCAGCGCATCCGCGACATGCACCCGTCCCACAACGCCGCTTCCGGCCATTGTCTTGACAGTTTCGATTCGCAGATCAATCCCCATTTCATTCAGCTTCTGTACAATCAGGAGGCCGCGCTTTAGCCGCTCATCCTGATAATACTTGACTTTGTCGGCTAACGGATGGTAGAGCGGATCAACGAAGTAAGCGAGCATATGTATGTCCGATTCTTCATGCGTGCACGACAACTCGATGCCGTTTATCAACTCGATCTTGAGTTCCGCCGCCCGCACAGCCGCTTCCGGCAGTCCGTCGAAAGAATCGTGGTCTGTGATGGAGATTGCCGAGAGGTTCCTTTCCGATGCATACTCCACCGTAGCCGTCGGCGTATAACGGCCGTCGGAGTAAATGGTATGCATATGAAGATCAATCAGCTTATCTGACATCCGATTTTCCTGATGACTATTTCACGCGCGAGTTTCGATTTGGTTTCCGCTTCACTCAAGAGTCTTCGCGATTCTTTGTCGATTTCGGTCTTGACCAGTTCATCGGAAATGCCGGGCAGGTTGATTTGAACATTGTAGAATGCCCCCTGCACTGCTGCATGCGCCATTAGAGCGCCGACTCCCGCGTCACTAACTGAATTGACATTCCCTATCCCGGCAATTTGGATCGCCAATTCGATCGCGTCCAGAGCCTTCTGCATTGTCTCCAAGGGTGTTCGTGTAGCCAGAATAGTAGCCTTCTGAATCGCCAATTTACGAGACTCCTGCTGTTCAGGAGATTCCTTAGGCAGTTTCATTGCCGCCATCAAAGCGTCAAATGAGGCGGCATCACGAGCGACCAATTCATACAAGTCATCTTTGAGTTTATCACTCTCTTCCAAGACCGCAGCTACTTGATCTTGAACATCGGCATACTTTTTCTTACCAAGCGTCAGTCGGCAAACCATGCTTGCCAGGGCCGCGGCGAGCGAGCCCGCTGCCGCCGACACCGATCCACCTCCCGGCGCCGGTGAATTGGAGGCAACACTCTCGACAAAGGTACTAAGTCCCGAGCGGCTTCCCTGCTCTTCAAGTGACTTTTGAAGCTTGATTTCAAGAATCTGTTCTTTGCTAAAGTTCTCCAACATCAGATACCAACGCGCCGAATTGGCAATCGCTTCGTTGGGAACAAGACCCACGATTTCTGTCGAAGTCACGTTTGTTCCCCAGCGGCCCGCTTCAGATTTGATCGTCTCCAGGACCCGGTAAATTGGCGTCTGCAAATAGTTGACCAGGTTCATCGACACTTGGACGCAATTTCGGTCCTTAATTTCAAATCCCATGGCACGACAGAATGTGAACCCG
>CAUJJY010000303.1 GCA_963205155.1 Candidatus Zixiibacteriota bacterium
CAGATTCAGGATTTAGCCGCTGCCGGTGCAATCAAGATTGCCGAGAAGCCGCCATTTGTTGAGCCGCTCAAACCCATCGCGACGCGGGAATTTCATCCGACCCATGCGCAAGAGGTCGCCATTGGCGAGTTGACTTCGGCGCTTGCGGCAGACAAATTCCAGCCATTTTTGCTTCACGGCGTGACGGGTTCCGGCAAGACCGAAGTTTATGTGGCGGCGATCCAAGAGGCAGTCAAGTCGGGCAAACAGGCAATTGTTTTGGTGCCGGAGATCGGTTTGGCGCAGGCGAGATATTTGCGGTTGGAGAATGTCTTCGGCGCATCACTCGGACTGATTCACTCGCGACTCACCGCCCGTTCGCGCTATGAAATCTGGAACAAGGCGCGCTCCGGCAAGTTGCAGATTGTGCTCGGTCCACGTTCGGCGATCTTCACACCATTCCCGAATCTCGGACTGATCGTTGTCGACGAGGAGCACGATGCGGCCTACAAACAGGCTTCGCCCGCGCCGCGCTATAATGCCCGCGATCTGGCAGTTTATCGCGCGCAAAAACTCGGGGCCGTAGTTGTGCTCGGATCGGCGACGCCATCCGTTGAGAGTTATTACAATGCCAAGAGCGGGAAGTACGGCTTGCTGGAATTGCCGGAAAGAGTCGACGGGCGTGATCTCCCGGCCGTTGAGATCGTCGATCTCAAGCAGAGTTTCGAGAAGAAAGGCTCCGGTTACTTAAGTGACACTTTGATTGACGGTATCAACAGTGCACTTGAACAAAATGGGCAAGTGATGTTGTTGCTTAACCGGCGGGGATTTGCGCCCTCGGTGCATTGTTACAGCTGCGGCAAGAAGCTCGAGTGCAAGAACTGTGCGGTTGCTCTGGTGTTTCACAAGGGGCGTAATCGCCTGCTTTGTCATCTATGCGGGCATCAGGAATCGTATCCAGACAAATGCCCGACCTGCCAGAGCAATCTCTTTCTGTATCGCGGCATCGGCACTGAAAAGATGGAAGAGGAGCTGCGCCGACGGTTGCCGGAGATTCCGGTCCTGCGGATGGATCTTGATTCGACGCGCAAGCAGGGGAGTTTCCGCGAGATCTACATGAAGTTCAGGTCAGGTGCTGCAAAGATGTTGTTGGGCACACAGATGATTTCGAAAGGATTTGATTTTCCCGATGTCGCATTGGTCGGCATCATCACCGCCGATACAACTTTGGAACTGCCGGATTTTCGCGCGCGCGAGCGAGCGTTTCAATTGCTGACACAGGCTTCGGGAAGAGCAGGGCGACTGAATTTTCCGGGGAAAGTGATACTGCAAACACTTCATCCGACCGATGCGACAATTGCGCTGGCGGCGGGGCACGACTTCAAAGGATTTTATGAAACGGAGATTACTGAACGCGAGGAACTGCGATTCCCGCCGTTTACGCACTTGGTACTTGTTACTATTGAATCGAAGGATGCCAGTTTGGCGCAAAATGTTGCCGAATCACTGGGTGAGCAGTTCACGAAATCGCTAAGTCGTCTTTGTTCGATTCAGGGGCCGATTCCGGCGCCGATTATGAAACTGCGAGAATATTTTCGTTTTCACCTATTGCTCAAGACTCGCAGTGTTCGCCGTGTGACGCCGATTCTGGATGAAATCGTGAATTCCAAGGAATTAATGGGGAATCGGAATGTCCATGTAATCGTCGATGTCGATCCGGTCGATATGATGTAATAAGAATCGGACTTGACAACTCCCTTGTTGTCAGTAACTTCCAACACCTGCAGATGAAGGATGCGAACATGGACAAAGTCTCGACCGGAGACCGATTGGTTACAATCGACAAGGTAATGCATAGTGAGGAAGTCACGGCTTGGATCATCAAGGCGGACTACTATCTCGGCAAGCAAGGATATACTGAACACGGCTTGCGCCACTGCAAGTTAGTATCCAAAATCGCTTACAATGTGCTCGAACGTCTTGGCCGTCCCGACCGCGTCTGTCATTTGGGTGCAATCGCCGCTTATCTGCACGATATCGGCAATGCCATCAACCGGCAGTTTCATGCACAATCGGGGGCGATTGCGGCGTATACGCTTTTGCATAATCTCGGCATGTCGGCTGAAGAGGCACTCGACGTTGCAGCGGCCATCGGCAACCACGACGACATGGAGACATTGCCCATTTCTGATATTGCCGCCGCCGTTATCCTCGCGGACAAGTCGGATGTGCATTCATCGCGGGTGCGCAATCTCGATCAGATCGGCACTGACATTCACGATCGTGTTAACTATGCTGCCAAGTCGTCGTTTTTGCGTGTCGATGTCGATCGTCAGACGATTACCCTGGAAATCACGATTGATGACAAAGTCGCATCGGTGATGGACTACTTTGAAATTTTCTTAACTCGTATGGTGATGTGTCGCAACGCGGCAAATCAGCTGAAAAGGAAATTTGAATTGGATATTAACGGGTACAAGTTGCAGTGAGTTCTAAAGGATTATCATACAAGGAAGCCGGGGTTGACATCGCTTCAGGCGATGAGGCCACAGCCCGCATAAAGAGACTGGTTCGCAAGACCTACACCAAAGCGGTGCTCAACGGCATCGGCGGTTTTGGCGGACTTTACGACGGCAAGTTTGCGGGCATGAAGAGTCCCGTGCTGGTGTCATCGGCTGATGGCGTCGGTACAAAGCTCAAGCTGGCCTTTATGACCGGCAAGCACGATACGGTCGGGCAGGATCTGGTCAACCACTGCACTAATGATATCCTCGTGATGGGCGCGCGTCCGCTGTATTTCCTTGACTATTTTGCGACTGGTAAATTAAGCCCCGGTGTTGTCGCCGAAGTTGTTTCCGGCATGGCGACGGCGTGCAAGCAGAACGGCTGTTCATTGATCGGCGGCGAGACAGCCGAGATGCCGGGCTTCTACCAGGAAAACGAATACGATCTCGCGGGATTCATTGTCGGAGTCGTCGATCGCAAACAGATTGTCGATGGCAGTAAAATCAAGCCGGGCGACCTGATCATCGGACTTGAATCAAGCGGTCTCCATACCAACGGCTATTCGTTGGCACGCAAACTCTTCTTTGACACACTCGCGATGCTACCAAGTGACACAATTCCGGAGTTGAGATGCACTGTCGCGGAAGCTCTGATGGCGGTTCATCGGAGTTATCTTAAGCCGGTAACCAAGCTTCGCTCCGAAGTGACGGTTCACGGTATGGCCCATATTACCGGAGGCGGCATACCGGGTAATCTGGTTCGCGTACTGCCAAACAATTGTCGTGCACAAATCGATCTCTCGTGCTGGCAGGTTCCGCCATTATTTGAGTTTATGCAGCGCAGCGGCGGCATCGAAGAAGACGACATGTTTGACGCTTTCAATATGGGTATTGGACTGATGATCGTTGTCGGCAAGAAAGACGCCGAGACGGCACTGCGCATTCTGCTTTCGCAACGCACCAAAGCTTACGTGGTTGGCGAAATTGTCAAAGGGAAACGTGGAGTCGAGTTGAAATGAGAAACGGCGCTTACGAAAAGTTGCTTGATGCCGTATAGAAGTTTGAATGCGATTTAAGCTCCCCCAAAGAACTATCGTTCTAATCATTTCTGCCGTTTTTTTCAGTTTAGCTTTTGAGCCATCGCCGTTGTGGTTCCTGGTCTATTTCTTTGTGCCGATTTTTGCGGCTTCGATTCGCGGACTCGGGTTCAAAGAGGGTTTTCGCAGTGGCTACGTATTCGGGGTGATCACGGCAGTGTTGACTCTCTATTGGGTCGTTTACGTCAATGTTGTCGGCGTCATTTTGCTGGTGCTGCTTCATTCATTCTACTATGCCGTGATCGGTGGACTGGCCGGAGAAGCCACGAAACGTTACGGCCGGGCCGGGCTGTGGTCGTTGCCGATTCTGTGGGTCGGGATGGAATACTCGCGATCTTTGACGCAGGTATCGTTCCCGTGGCAGAACATCTCATACACGCAGGCACCAAATATCGCGATCGTGCAGCTTGCTGAACTGAATGGCGATGCGGTGGTGACGTTCTTCGTGTGCGTCGTCGGATTGATATTGTATCTCGCCTATGCCAACCTGCGGAGGATGGTTTTATCGAGCGTGCTGTTTCTGGCAGCGATTACGCTTTACAGCACAGCATATATCTGGGGAGTGACACGCATTCATCCGGTCGAGCCCGATTTCAGTGTGGCTGCCTTGCAGGGAAATATTCCTGTCAATGAAAAATGGCAAAACGGTAAGGCTGACCACAACTTCGTCGCCTACGATGAATTGAGCGCACTGGCCGCAGATTCAGCACAGTTGCTCATCTGGCCGGAGAGCGCCGCACCGATGTATCTGAATCTTGAACGTCCGTATATTTCCTGGATTGAGTCAATCGCCCGGCGCGAAAATGTCGATATCATGACCGGCGCGCTCTATATGATCCGCACACCGGAAGGCGTTCGCAAATATTACAATTCGGCGTTCTTCTTTTCACCAGAGGGGATGCTGCCGACACCGCACAACAAACTCCATCTTGTGCCGTTCGGTGAGCATATGCCGTATGCCGAAAAGATCAAGCCGATTGCGAAGTTCCGCGAGTTTGTGAAAGAACGCCTCGCACTCGACATCTCCGACTTTCATCCCGGTGACAGTATCGTGACGTTTGAGTCGCACGGACGCCGGTTCGGGACGCTGATTTGCTTTGAGGTTGTGTATCCAGAGTTTGTTCGCGAAATGGTTAATAAAGGCGCCGAGTTTCTCGCCGTCATCACCAACGATGATTGGTTCGGTGAGACGGCGGGACCTTATCAGCATTTCTACATTCCCGTATTTCGCGCGGTAGAGAATCGCGTCTGGATTGTTCGCGCGGCGAACACCGGTATCTGTGGAATTTTCGATCCCTACGGCCGGGTCGTCGCTAAGACGCAACTGGGCGGGCGCACATATCTAACCGGCAAGATCGGCCCGCGCATGGGCGAGACGATGTTCCAACGGCACGGCGCGGTGTTGGCAAAGATTTGCCTTGCGATGGCCGTTCTCGGGGGTATAATTCTTGCTGTTACAAGAAAGCGCTATGTTTAGACGAGTCATCACTATGCTCATACTGACCCTGCTGCTTGATCCTTGCGTCTTCGCGCAGGTTTATCAATGGGAGAACCACACGAACAAGGATGAGGTGACCTCGCTGAATTCCTTTGGTGGCTTTGTCTGGGCCACAACC
>CAUJJY010000304.1 GCA_963205155.1 Candidatus Zixiibacteriota bacterium
GCAGTGCGGTTGCGGCAAAATTGAAAGAGTTGAATGACAAGACGGGCAGAGCCAGATGTTGTCGTCTTCCCGCTCGAAGCTCTTGCGGCACACCTGACATACTGGGGGATAGACAAAATCAAGCAGATCACGAATGAGGTGCTTCGCCCGGAAATCGTGCGCGGTATTCAACGTCCTTACATAGTTTGAAGTTGCTTGCGAAGCGTCTCCGCCTGCGGGCTGTTCGGCGCCATTTCCAGATACTTGCCCCACCATAATTTCGCTGTAGCAGTGTCAGCCACTCCCAGAGCAACAACTCCCATGTTGAAAGTGGCAATCAGATGATTGGGTTCCAATGCCAGCGCGCGCTTAAAATGAAAGACAGCTTCCTCATCTTCACCGATTCCATGATAGCACGCACCCAAATCAACCATGATATCCGGATGCAGCGAATCAATCGCCAGCGCCCGTTCATACTGCTGAATTGCCATTGGGTATTGCCCGTTGTCCATAAACGAGTGACCGCTCTTCACTACTTCATCAAACGTGTTGCCAACCGGAGCAGTCGTCGACTGCAGTGATTGGTTTACCGGCGGCGGTGTGTTGACTGGCACAGTGTTCTTCTTGGCGGCGACATAGATGTTGTAAGCGACCGCGACAATAATCACAACTCCAATGATCGCCGCGTACTCCCAGCGTCTCCGTTGCACAGACTCTTTCTTTGGTCGTGCTTGCTTGACACGCATCAAGGCATCATAGTTGGCTCCGCATTGTGGACAGAACTTGTGGTCGCCGCTGCGTGGAGCGGAACAGCGTGGACATTTATCAGTTGGAATTTGACTCATTACTTTCACCTTGATCGGATTCGCCACCGAATACGCGGTCGATCTTGATGACTCGCGGTATCTTTTTGCGAATCGCCGCAATCACCCTGTTCAAATGGTTTATATTCTTAATTTCAATTACGAAATGCCCGATTGCGATTGCCTCTTTCGACGACAACTCGGCTCCGCGCACTTCGGCGTCGCTATTCGCGACGACTTCCGTGATATCGTACAAAATGTTCTTTCGATATTCAACAACAATCGCCAATCGTACCAGGAAACTCGCCTCGCCGCCGACATCCCAGGACACCTCGACCTTCCGTTCCGGTTCTTGTGCGGCAATGATGGCATTGACGCAATCAGCGCGATGAATCGAAAGTCCACGCCCGCGCGTTATGAATCCTACAATTCTTTCCCCCGGAACCGGTTGACAACAATTCGCAAACCGGAACATCATGTTCCCCATTCCTTCGACTCGAATTCCTTTGCCGCCGCGCGCCTTGTCGACGAACTTCTTGATAATTGACGGCTTCTCTTGTGTCTCTTCCTCTTGCGGATAAAGCTTAGACATCAAGCTGCCCAGCGCCAGATCACCGGAACCGAGTTTCGCCAACATCTGCTCCGATGATGTATATGACAATGCCATCGCCGCATCGACGAGTTGGTCTTCCGAAGGATACTTCAATTTGCGTTTCTTGACGGAACGCTCGAACATTTCCTTGCCCAGAGCAAAGGACTCGTCGAACCCCTTTTGCTTCATGTACTTTCGTATCTTGGCTCGAGCCGAAGTCGTCTTGCAGACCTTCAGCCAATCGCGCGAAGGTTCGGCATGCGGCGAAGTCATCACTTCGACCTCATCGCCGGACTTGAGCACCGTCTCAAATGGCACCAACCGGCCATTCACTTTTGTGCCGATGCAATGCACACCCACATTGGTGTGAACCGCAAAAGCGAAATCGAGCGCTGTCGCGCCTAATGGTAAGTGTTTCAGTTCCCCATTCGGCGTGAAGACAAAGACCTCATCATGGAACAGATCAATCTTCAGGAATTCCATGAATTCCTCCGGATTGGTCATGTCCTTTTGCCAATCGAGGACTTCACGCAGCCACGAAAGCTGGCGATCCGATTCCTCTAATACGTGCTTTCCTTCCTTATACAGCCAATGCGCCGCAATACCGTACTCGGCGACATAATGCATGGAAGGAGTGCGAATCTGAATCTCAACCATTCGCCCGTTGGGTCCGACTACAGTTGTGTGCAGGGACTGGTACATATTCTGTTTTGGTGTCGCAATATAATCATGGAACCGGTCCGCAACCGGCGTCCACATATTGTGAATTACGCCGAGCGCGTGATAACAGTCCTTGACAGTCGGCGTGACGACACGAATGGCAATCAAATCATATATCTCTTCGAACGGCTTCTGCCGCTTGACCATCTTCCGGTAAATTGAGTCGAAGTGCTTTGCCCGTCCGGTAATCTCGACCGGAACCCCGTCATCCGTCAGCGCCTTGGTCAATGTCTGGCATATGTCCTGAATATAGGTTTCGCGCTCGGATCGCGTCAGGTCAATCCGCTCCATCAGGTAACGATAGACATCGGCTTTGATATACTTGAGCGATAAATCCTCAAGCTCCCATTTGATTTTCGCCATTCCAAAACGGTGTGCCAGCGGGGCGTAAACGTCGCGCGTCTCGGTCGCAATGACGATCTGCTTCTCGTGCGGGAGATACTCAAGCGTCCGCATGTTGTGCAAACGATCAGCCAGCTTGATCAAGATCACCCGAATGTCATTCGCCATGGAAATCAACATTTTGCGGAAATAATCGGCCTGATTCTCCGCGCGGCTCTTGATTTGGTAGGCACCCAGCTTCGTCACGCCATCAACAAGCGCCGCAATCTCCGGGGAGAATTCATGCGCAAGTTCATTGACTCCGATGTTGCAGTCTTCAACGATATCATGCAGAAGACCCGCCGCAACGGTGTCGCCGTCAAGATGCTGTTCGGCAAGAATGAACGCAACATTCAGGCAGTGCTCAATGTATGGTTCTCCGGATGCCCGCTTCTGGCCCTTGTGCGCCCAATTTGAAAACTCATACGCCTTGCGTACAACCGGAATGCTGATATTCGCATTCATCGACTCGACGTGGATAATGAACTCTGCCAGATTCATCATCCCGATCGGCAGCCGATAGCGCGTCAGGTTATCAGAGACATTTGGAAATACGAATCGTTCCACACTTACTCGCTGTTTGCTCTTGATTTGGTATCGGCGGAAAGCCGCGATATGATGAATTC
>CAUJJY010000305.1 GCA_963205155.1 Candidatus Zixiibacteriota bacterium
TGCCATAAGGGGTTTTGACCTACGCCTACTTACCGTGACTAACTCCAACGATTCTCCCGTCTGCCTTTTGAATCTCGGCATACGGGACCCCGCCAAGTTCACCGCTGGGAAGAGTCCCTACAACAATCCACAGACTATCATTGATCAGTTCTGCTTTGAACGGTTTCTTGTTCATGACCGCTTCGCCGTAAATCGGAATCCAGACTGCTTCCGCCACTCTGATTGCGGTTTCACCATCTGGAACAAAACCGCCCTCCGGTACATATAGGTTGTCCGCCCTTTCTTTCACATTCTGATGGGCTGAATCGAGTTCCGGCTGGCGACACGACAACAGTACGAACACAAAGCCGATGCCAATCATTAATAGTAGCTCAAGGCGGCGACTGCGTTCTTGCGACATTCTCAAATCATTCCCAGTTACGAAAGTCCGTTCCGTTACTGCCCCCGCTGATTCTTCAAATTCTCTATCGCAATCACCGCATCCGTCGAAGGCAAAATAATTCGCGCCAGCGACTGGTCGAGCGCATCATCAATAGTCTCGATCGGCACAAACTCCATGCTTCCGCGCACCTCCTGCGGAATCTCGATCAAGTCCTTGGTATTGCCGATTGGGAAAAGCACTTTCTTGATTCCCGCGCGATATGCCGCCAGCGCTTTCTCTTTGAGCCCGCCAATCGGCAGCACCTTGCCCTGCAGGCTCACCTCGCCCGTCATCGCGACTGTGTGATATACCGGCTGCTCGGTGAACAGCGAAATCAACGCCACCGTCACTGCCACGCCAGCCGAGGGACCATCCTTGGCGATTGCACCTTCGGGAAAGTGAATATGCACATCGGTCTGCTCGAATATCACCGGGTCAAGTCCCAGCTCTGTCGCCCGCGAACGCACGAACGAATATGCCGACTCGACCGACTCCTGCATCACATCGCCAAGCCGACCCGTGACGAGCACCTAGCCGTTCCCTTTCATACGAATTGTCTCGATGAACAAAATGTCTCCGCCAAACGGCGTCCACGCCAGACCGGTCACCACCCCAACTTCCGGCTGCCGGTTCGCTACATCATAGATAATCTTCGGCGGT
Source organism: Candidatus Zixiibacteriota bacterium (assembly GCA_963205155.1). Lineage (GTDB taxonomy): Bacteria > Zixibacteria > MSB-5A5 > CAIYYT01 > CAIYYT01 > JADJGC01. The sequence goes on from CAUJJY010000305.1 coordinate 1,082, forward strand.
CCGAGCAATGCCTCGACCGCCGCTTCATCTATTGTGATCTTCTCTGCCGCCCCTTCCAGTATCCGCACCACACACTTCCGGCAAATACTGCCGATACTGCGTTCCAGATTCCGCACTCCTGCTTCGTAAGTGTATCCGGAGATGATCGCCTTGAGCGCCTCGTCGGTGATCGCAAATTCGCTTTCCTTAAGTCCCGTCGCGCCCATTTGCCGCTGAATCAAATACTTCTTGGCGATCTGAACTTTCTCCATCACCGTGTATCCCGAAAGCTCAATCACTTCCATCCGGTCCCTCAACGGATCCGGTATTGTCTCAAGCAGATTCGCAGTCGTAATGAAAAACACGTTGCTCAAATCGAACGGCAGATCAAGATAGAGATCGCGGAATGAATTATTCTGCTCTGGATCCAGCACTTCCAGCATCGCCGAGGACGGATCACCTCTGAAATCGCTCCCCATCTTGTCGATCTCGTCGATCATGAAGAGCGGATTATTCACACCGCAATTGCGCATTTCCTGAATGATCTTACCCGGCAGCGCACCGATATATGTCCGTCGGTGCCCGCGGATTTCCGCTTCGTCACGCATCCCTCCGACAGAAATGCGGACAAATTTGCGGCCCAGTGCTCTGGCAATCGATTTGCCCAGCGATGTCTTTCCAACCCCGGGAGGGCCAGCCAAGCACAAAATCGGACCGTGCGGATTCTCACGGCGCTGACGCGTCGCCAAGAATTCAAGTATCCGCTCCTTGACCTTCTCAAGTCCATAATGATCTTCCTCGAGAATAGCACGCGCTTCCTTGATGTTGATGTTGTCAGTTGAGGTTATTGACCACGGCAGTTCCGTAATCCAGTCCAGATAGCTGTGAATGACATTGTACTCCGGCGACATCGCCGAAACTTCCGCCAGTCGCTTCAGCTCTCTCTCGGCGGTCACTTTCGCATAGTCCGGCAGTCCCGCCGCTTCAATCTTCTTGCGCAATTCGACGACTTGTGTATCGGTATCGCCATTTTCTCCCAGCGCCTTTTTGATAGCCACCATCTGCTGGCGCAAGTAATACTCCCGCTGCGAGCGGTCGACATCCACCTTGACCTGCGTCTCCACATCCGCCGCGACCTGTATCTTTTGCAATTCCGCCGTCATTAGCTTGATCAGCCGGTCGTAGCGCTCGTTGAGTTCAACCGCTGACACCAGGTATTGCTTTTCACCCAATCCAAACGCCAGATAACTCGACAAGAGATCCGCAAAGCGTCCTGCTTCCTCCGCATTGGCGCGCATGATCTGCACCATCTCACGCGGGTAGCGGTTGTCGAGCATCGTCAATTGCTGGAACAGTGCCAGCGCCTCTTCCTGCTGCTTTAGGATCTTCTCGTCTATCCCTGGCGGATCAGCCGCCAGTGTCGTTATCTGCGCCTTGATATAAGGCTCCAACTGCGTCAGCTTGTTGATCTTGATGCGCCGCAGCCCCTGAATGACCAACTGATAGGTGTTGTTGGGAATTTTCACCTTGGATATGATTCTCACCGCAACGCCGATGTTGTGGATATCCTCGAGCTTCTCCGCGACGGTGATCCCTTTCTTGGTAATCGCCGTGGCAATAATCTCATTCTCCTCAACTTCAGTGTCCAACAGCGCGAGCGAGCGGGCAATCCGGACCTGAATCGAAACGACTGCCGAAGGAAATACAGCAGCCGAAATCAGCGGCAATAGCGGCAGATTCTCGGGAATTTCGGCGCCAATAATGTCGTGGTACTCTTTCATGCGTTAATACCCTCTTGGAATGTACGTGCGAAGCATAATCATTATACGCTCAAAGAAGCAAGGGGAAAGAAAGCCGCACAGGCTGCCCCAAAAATCAAAACGCCCCGGTCGAGTTAACGACCAGGGCGTTTGATTTATGATCTCCTAATCGATTGATTAGAAGGCAATCGACAACGACAAGCGGTGATTTTCGCCGAGGAAATTCTCGGTTTCGGTCACGTAGGCGTAGTCAATCGAGTATCTCTTCGCTACTGTCAGGCCCGCTCCGATTGAGAAGTCGCCGTCAGACACACCGCCGCGAATCGCGCCGAAGTAGTCATCAGCAAATTCATAATCGTATTCGGAACCAAGATACAGAGTAACGTTGTCACGATGCTGGACCTTCTGAACGTCGGCAGCGAAGGTGAATCCACCGAACGCCATTGCAGCGACGCCAGCGCGCCAGGAAACCGGCACTGACGTGCGGCCTACCTTGGTGCCAAGGTCACGGGCGACGAGTCCAAGATGGACGTTGTCGCTCAACAGGAATTTAACGCCTGCGTCAAAGCCGACACCAGTGCTAGAGTAGTTGTCGACCTTCTGGTAGGCGACCTTAAGGGTGGCGCCGACGTGCAGGTTGCTCAGCTTGTTACCATAGCTAAAAAGGAAGCCATGGTCGTCAGCACTAAACGTTCTACCGTCGAGCCCACTACCGGTCGCGCCCTTAATCTCATCGATTCCGGCATTAACCCAGTTGAAGGCAGCCCAACCAGCCGTGCCGAAATTATACGCCAGCCCAGCATACATATACTGCCGGTCATAGCGCATGTTGTCGGACAACATGGTTGTAAGACTGAATTTCTCTACGCCAGTCAACCCAGCCGGATTCCAATATCCGGCGGAAGCGTCATCGGCAACCGCGGTATACGCGCTGCCCATCGCCAGAGCGCGAGCACTCACACCCGTCCGAAAAATCGGGAAGGCATGGTTCTCGTCAGCTATGGCAGATCCGCTCACTCCTAACAGGAGAGTCGAAAGTAAACCGGCGAAGATCACAAATTTCTTCAGGTGATTTCTCATGTCGAGATCTCCCCTCCTATAACTAAACATTAGTTTCAAGTTATTCAAAGGAGTCCCGCTTATCGCGGGACCCCTCTGTGTGTCTTCCTTCTTACTTCTCAACAATTGCGATCCAAACCACAGCCGAGGCAGCACTGCCATTGGTACCGGAGGCTTCGACACGGGCCATGTAGGCGCCGTTACCGACCAAGGTACCGCCGTCAGTCCTTCCGTTCCATGGAATCCGGGTTTCTCCGGCTCCAAGCGCACCTGCGTTCAGCGTCTTAACCAAACCGCCAGCGTAGTCGTAGATCTGAACCACGACATTGGCAGCCTGTGCAAGACCGACGTTGATGCTGAAGTCTCCGTCAGATTCAGGATCGTATGGATTCGGACCAACCCAAGCAGAGACTGAACCTCCGTCCAGAGCACCCTGATTGGTACCGGTGTAGATAGTGACTACACCAGCATTGTCGGTCACTTTGATCTCATAGGTGACGCCGAGGCTCGGGCAATAGTACAGCGTGCCACCGGTGCCGGCTTCACTAAAGTACCATTCCCCAGCTTCATCGACCGCGCCCGCAGAAGTCTCCGCGGCCTCGACCAAAACGCCATTCTCTCTGATTTCGATGTTATCGATGCCCGCGCCGTCATCCGCGATCGTGAAGATCAACGGACAAGCGTTCGGGTTCGTGTTAATCGTAATCGTCGCACCATCGTAATCGACGGTAAAGTACTGGACGTGAGGTGTCGTGTAATTTCCAACGCAGTCATGAACACCACCACTTGTGGTATAATACCGGTCGAAGTTGTCATACGCACCCGGATCACCATAATAGTAGTTATAGTAATCGTCGTAGTAGTTGCTGTAGTTACCATCGTAGATAACCGCAATCAAACCACGCTCGTCGTCCAGATCGTAAGTGGTCGGAATAATGACCGTTCTGCCGTCCTCCTGGAGGTAATCCTCAATTTGGGCCGGGAAGAAGGTCTGCATGAACACGGCGATTTCCTTCGGATTGCCATTATCAGGACCGCCCGCCGTGGTATCACCCTTCGTTACGAAGAAGATATCAACGTGGACACTGCCCCAATTGACACCGGCATCGGCGTCGTCAATCGTGAAGGTCAAGGTCGGGTTCTTGGATACATACGAGTTGTCGAAGTCGACATCCGGAGCGGTACAATCAACCGTGAAAGCATCACGGATCGACTGCGGACGCTTCTGGCTATCCTCTACGCGGACGTAGAGCTCGTTCGCACCGCACGGAAGCGGTGAGTACGAATAATAGTTGTCGTCATCATCATAGTAATAGTACTCGTAGAACCATACAAAGATCTGCGCAGAAACCGGATCGTACCAGATGTCAACGTTGTCGGCTTCGCTGGTAGCGGTCTTAGCACCTTCAAGGTGCTTGCCGACAGTCTGCGAATCCGGCATTACGTAGCCGTCTCTGTCTTGAATCCGGACACCATTGAGGTACACTTCAAGAGTGCTCCAATCCATGGTGTTTTGGAACGCTTCGGTCGCCTGATACGTGAACTCCGGATATCCATTGGTATAGATACCGCAGTACGGGTACAAGCTGACTCTGGTGAGCTGCGAACCGTCGTAGACAGTGCGCTTCACAACCGAGTACCAAGCGTCATCATAGTCGCCGTCACCAAAGCAAGTAACTGCGAATTCAACCCAGTTCTGGCCGCCTTCTTCAAAGAAGCCGCGTACCGTCGACGGGAAGTATACGTTGTCAATACGCCAGGTACCTTCACCATCCCACCAAGCCACCATCAGTGATTCGGCCGGAATGTTGACGGTATTGTTGTACTGCATCTTCACGATAGCATACTGATCGTCGTCGCCGCAAATATCGAGGCAGGACGGGTCGGTCAAGTAAGTCATCATGTTATTATTGTCACCAACCGGGGTCAGCAACCAATCCTGCCAGACGCTCGCGCGGGCAATCTTGGACTTCCAAATCGCCAGTGCGGTTGCATCATGACCGGTGTTGTCCGTGAATTCGGCCGGAATGTCAACAGTCACATCCATGAACGTGACCGGACCGCCGGTACCGTAGTCGCGGGTTACCCAGAAGGTCTGATAATCATGAACGATCGACCAGGCGGCCAAATCCGCGAAGTCGACAAAGAACACACGGCCTTCACCGAATCCATCGTCTACCAACGCGTCAAAGTCGAATGCGCCAGAATATCTGTCGATTCCACCCTGCTGATTCAACGCGGTAAACGCGATCAGGTCAAAGCTCCAGCTTTCGGTCGCAACATTGTAAGCGGCCGAGAGTCCGTACGGCATGCCAAACGTCGATCCGATCGTTGCAATACCTTCGAGATTGTCGCAACCGTTTTCAAGGTTACGTTCGATCGAACCCGGACCGTAGTTGGCCGGAACACCGGTCACCGCACAACCCTCATCGCTTACGACGATGGTTGTAATCGGGGCCAGGGTCTCTTCCCAACCGTATCCGTTATCCGAAAGGAGACGGACTTCGTAGGTACCGTTGGCCGGTGACCACGGAGTCGAGTAAACACCCCAGTACTGCGGAGTGTAGCTCCAGTCATCCTGGATGAGCCAGGAATCATCCTGCGCACTCGAGCCACCAATGGAAACCCACGCACCGCCGTTTTGGCGCTGCTGGAACATCGTGCCGGCGCCGTACTCGGCGATACCGAAGAGTTCACCTCTCCAGCAACCGGCTACGAGACCAATCGTCGGCTCACCTTCGTAGATTTCGAAGTCGACTTCAACGTAGCTGTAGTTACAGCCGACAGCGTCGCTCACACTGAATGACCAGTAGTAGCTTTCAGCCGGCATACCGCTAAGATCCCAATCGACCGTGAAGTAACCGTTTTCGTCGGCAACGATATCGGTGCAGACGTTCTCGGCACAGATCGAACCAAGACCAGAGTTGTAAATCGGTGACGGACCCCATTCGGACTGGTTGTCCTGCGCGCGGAAGGTCCAAGTAATCTTCTTGGTTCCCTGGGCGAACATCGGGGTCGGGTCGTTAGCATTGTCAATATCCCAAACGGTGATACCGTCAGTTACGCTGACCGCACGCGCGAGCGGGGCGGTGTCGTCGTAGAACAGCGTTACGATATTGCTGTATGAGGAGCGTTCACACTCGCTCACGACGAGGGCACGGAACTGATAGAATCCTTCGTTGGCATAATCAAAGAAGTCATTGTCTTCAAACGTCGCGCACCACGGTGATTCCTGATCCGGTCCGTTTTCGAAATTCTGCCACTCGCCGTTGTCGTCGAGAGCATTCTTCCACTGGAACTGGACGTAATCAATCGGGGCGCCGCCGTTAACGTTAACTTCGGCACAGAAATACTCGCCGCCGCAGAAGAAGCCGCTGGTCGGCTCGGTGATTGTCACGGTCGGAATCGCATTCCGCACGTGCACCAAGTTCCGCGTCTCTTCCATGTCGGTCGAATTGCCGGCTTCATCAACAAGTGATGCGCCAACATAGTAGTCACCATCCGGAACCGCGTTCAGCGTATGCCAAGTCGCGCCCCAATCATAGTAACCACCAAACTTGATATCTCCATCATACGCGAAGACTTCAGCAATCATCGTGGCCGGACCACCAGCTGCGGGCCAGTAGTACCAGACGACCTTTGCCAGATCTTCATCGTGAATCGGAGCAAGAGCCAGTGATACATCACCGCAGACATACTCGCCGTCACCCGGATTGAGAATCAAGGCAGTCGGCGGCACGTCGTCGAGGAAGAACACTGTGATATAGTCTGAAGACGACTGCCCAAGATTGTCAAAGGCACGCGCTTCAAGTGTACAGGACTCGTAACCGTCGGCAATGTCTTCAACCGAAATGAGTCCGGCAGCCAACGGATCGAATGAGACGCTCCAGTTGTTCGGCATGCTGTTCGAGGTACCGACGAAGGTCTCGCACAAGTAGTAATCTACTCTGGAAACTTCGCAGGAATCGTCGGACGGATTCGTTCCGACTTCGAAAGTCAGCATGTCACCCAGCTTGGCAAAAACGCTTCCGGAACCACTAAGAATGGTCGACGGATTCTGCCAGGAGAGGTTTTCCGCTCCGGCGGTCTCAAACAATGTAAACGCAGGTTGCGGAGCTTCGCAGTCGTAGGTCAACAGGAAGCCGGCACCACTCGCTTCGGCATCGTCGTAGGTGTAATCATCGAACATGCCGTCGCCGTCCATATCAAGCATCCAATTGCCTGCCTGATCCTGAACCGCAACACGAATGCGATAGGTGCGTCCACAGCTAAGGTCTTCGTCGAACTCCCACTGGTAGGTCCAGATGGAATTGTTGTTCGCCGGTTCACCCTGACCGATTTGGTTCCAGAAGTAGAATACATCAATAACTTCCGGATCATTCGCATCCTGGTAGTAGAAGTAAACATTAGCAATGTCAATGCCCTCGAGGTCCACGAGGTTCGCTGACAAGGTGACTAATTCACCGGACTCATCGCCAATTCTCCAGTACGGCTCATCGGCACAACCGGCATAATAGGCGCCCTTGTCCATCGTGATAGTCATTTCCGGCAGGGTGCCGTCAAGACATACTCTGACGAACGGGGTCGTGTAAGCGTTGTTGACATCGTCATAAACGACGGCGTACAACCACACGTAACCTTCTTCAAGTCCCGCATTGAACCAGTCAATGCTGGTGTATGAATAGCCGTCAAATGGCGAAACGCCGATTGACGTGCCCGGAAGCGTACCGTCAAGCGAGTAGAAGAACTCGGCGCGAACGGCATCAGCTCCGTCGTAGGCATTTTCATCAATATTGAGTTCGATTTCCACCGAGTTCAATGAACTCTGGGCAATCGGAACGCACTGATATTCGTTCGGATAGGTGATCCAGGCAACCGGCGGAATCTCATCCGGCACGCAAACCGTTACCACATCGGTACAGCTATTGCCATTACGAGTATCAGTGATGCGAACCCACAATTGGGTCGGCAGCGCACCAGTGGTGGTCGCCGGCCAATCGGTGGTCGCAAATTCGAAGCTGTACGGAAGCGACGCATTGTCGGCGAAATCGATGCGAGTTTCTTCATCATTGTAGATGACGCGCGCATCAATTGTATAGAATTCGCCGGCATCAGCACCGCCAACAGTCACACTCGCAGTATTCAACTGGTCTCTGTAGACCTCGAACCCGCAAGCGGTCTGCGGCGAGAAGGCGCCGTTGATCGTCAAAATATCGCAATCCGGAGCGACTGGATTCCAAATAAACGTGAAATAACCGCAAGCATCTTCTGCTTCGGTCAAAGTCAGTTCATTACCAATCTCATCGAACCCGATAATCAAGGCTTCATAGAGTCCGGCAGTTGACGGATCCGAACCAAGATTGACGGTCTCAAACAACGTCTGACCATCTTGGGTCATCTCATCCGAAAACGCCGGATAGACGTTCGGACCAACCCACGGACCCGGAGTGCCGTCACCTCTGTCGCGCAGGCGATAGATCAGATAGGCAGCATCAAGATCGCTGAAGGTCGTTGTCGCCGTGACGTTAAGCACGTTGGCCGGACCAAAATTAATGTCCGAAGCCGGGAAGACAACACAGGCAAACGGAGCCTGGGCATCCGCGATACCTTCATAAAGATTGGTATTGTATTCGAAGTTACCGCAGTCGTCCTCGGTGCGGATCGCAAACCGATAGGCCTGTCCATCCGTGAGTTCCTCTGAAGTCCACCGATTGAAGGTGCCGCTAACTTCATCATCAAACGTCGTTCCGAATACGTTGTCGTAATCGAATCCGGCACCGGTCGAATCTACATAAATGTAGAAGTTCGTCGCATCGCCGGCTTGGGCATCCTGATCCCACTCAAGTCTCAACTTGCCGTCTGGCAATTGAATGATATGAACGGAATCTTGCACAATCGCCGTCGGGCGGCGAGTGTCGAGAGTCGCATTCGCGGTTCCCGTGGTATTCAGAATAACATTGGAAAGCGTGCTGTCGACGTTTCCAGCGTCGTCTTCGAAGAAGAGCATAACGCTGTAAACACCGTCGGTCGGACTGCTGTTGGCGTCCTTCGCCGTCAGCGTCGCCGGGTCAAACGTCGGATCATCGGCTACGCCAACCTTCCAACGGATTTCCCAAACGTCCGAACCTTCGTCGGTCAACGACTGCTTCGAAACACCGCCAAGACCGCCATTAAAGAAGTCGGCCCAAACGGTGACGAGGTCGTCATTACCGGCAACGTCAACCGTAACCCGGAGCGAATCTCCAAGGTTGGTGCAACCGGAAGCATCCGCGTCGAGAACCGTGCGATAGGTAATATCGCCGGCAGCAACGGCCGGAGGCGCCATATCAAGCGCATCTTCGAAATTCGTCGAATCGCTGATTGAGTTGCACGCATTATCGGTGACTGTTAAATAAATGTGCTTAAGAACATCATCTCCCGACGGCAAATCGTTTCCGTTCGCGTCTTCGAGAATGAATACATATCTCCAGACACCGTTTCCATTGGTCACGTCGTCAAGAGCAACCGTACCGGCCGATGAGAAGTTCGAGATGTCCGCATAGACGGCGTCGATCTCAAAAAATCCGTTGGAGCCGGTATAAACAAACAGAGACAGTTCGTCGCCCAAAGCAGCATTGTCTTCCGGGCCGACGTTGTTCTGTGAAATAAAGAACTTAACCGAATCGATAACCGGCTCAATGTTGTCAATACCGGTAGTGTTGAAAACTACGGTATCCTGATCCGTGTTATCAAAAATGTCGTCCATCACCGCCGTAAGACCAAACGGTGGGACTACTTCAATGGCGCCGGCTTCAATTACCACCGTGTCCAACCACTGATTACCAGCATCAGTGTAAGGCAACGGGAATGAGTTCGACAATCCGAATGGTGTCAAGTCTACTCTAACACTGTTAGTGTCAACTTGCTCGCCCGGATTATAAACCCTCAGAATCAGCAGATCGCCAACGTTGAAATTCTCTTCAGCACCGCAATCGTAATTATCGATGTGCGTAGCGGTGAAGTTAAAATCGACCAACAAATCAAAAATGGCCGCAAAAGTACCAGAACAATTGACTGGATCCATGCTCGTATTATGTCCATACCCCGAAATACCGAGCGCGCCGGATTCCTGCAGGTTCGACATACTTGACAGGCTGTCATCGTCTCTAACATCAATACCATCGGGCAGAATCGCCAGATCCAGGCCGGTGGCGTCATAATCCTCGGCATTGGCCAGGGCTTGCGCCGTATTGACATTGACTTGGAAGATCAGCGAATCACCATCCGCAAGCGCCACCGACAGTCCGGAGAGATAGAGCAAGCTATCTTCTTCGAATGAACTGACAATCGGCACGGTTGTGACCGTAGTCGCTGTTGCTCCCGTCTTTTTAATGACGGTGAAGCTGTTGACAGCAAATTCTGACTGTATGCAACTCTTCAACCGTACGGCGACAAGAGTGTCGTTGGTTCCCAAACTGTCGACAACTCCGCGCAGGAGAGTGACATTGGTTGAAGTCGAGCCTACAGTATCCAAATCCGCATCCACGACTCTGAAAGTACGCAGCGCAAATGCAGACGTGGCAACCATAGACAGCGCCATAGTCAGAACAACTGTCAGCACAAATAGACTTCGAATAGACTTCATTCGACAATCCCTTGTTACTCGTTGTTTATCTGTTTTCCGTTTCAGTTCGTTTTCGGCATTGATTCTCATTAGATCCAATACCCTCCTTTCCAATCTGTTCCACAAAGGCTCAGATCTTCCATGAATACACTCCTTACTTTAAAAAACTCACAGTTTATCTTAAATCTCAATCTCATCGTTAAATGATCACGCAATATGACCATACCCCTTTCCGCCCTCGTTCTTGTGATTCCAATTCATACTTAAGATCGCTTTCTTCCATGTCAGCCGGGAATAGGAAAAAACCCAACAGTCTCTTATTCCCTGAGGCTTGGTGTTGGTGATTCGTTAAAGTCGATAGACCTTGTTTAGGGCTTACTGCCTTTCTCAACCGTGCGCTCTCGTGGGCGTACCGGGACACCCCTACCCAGCCCAAAACATAAGACCGCCAATTAAGCAAATTTCCAAACGCCTGCAAGTGAAATTTTGCACGTTCGAAATAATCGCCAAAAAATTTGCGGTCAATATTCTCTCTTCCGCTAATCCTGTCAAGAAAAAACTTTGCTTCACTTTCACTTAACTCGGATTCGACCTCGCACAATTCGTGCGAATTTGTGTTCAAAGTTTGACTTGCTCCTCGCATGTTACTTGCGACAAAATTGTACTTGTTTCTATCGGCAACTTGTTTCAGAATTTCACAGCACAGAACGATTTTTCGTGAAACCTTTAACAAATGAAACATTGTCCGGATAACCAGGCAGCTCGAATTGCCGGTCACAGTTTGTTCTTCAACTTGCGCGTCTCGTTGCCCCCCGGCTCCGCAATAATCAACCGATCTTGCGGAACTCGCCCCGCGCCACGTTTCCCGGTTGATTTCGATCTGGGTACTGTAACTATTATTCGATCGAGCCGAAGTACAGCCCCAATCATCGGCTGCCTGATTCCAAAAGTTTAGCGGTGAATGCAAAAAGGCCAGCGTGGGGATGGCTCCCCGGCCTAGCCGAGACCGGCTAACTTGATAGTAGATTTTCACTTTCCTCCGCAATTTTCCAAAAGCATTCTGTCCACCTCAGCGGACGTAAGCAGTTTGAGAGCAGAGTCAAAATGAATCAACAAAAACTTTAGAAAAGTTTGCGAAATTTATATCCGCTTTAGCTTTAATGAATTATTGAAGCAGATTTTCTTAGTCTAAAGCGTTGAATATATCTTTTCGTAACTCGCAAACCGCTCGCGAAAAATAATACCTTCGTTAACTGCCTGTCTCACTGCACACTGTGGTTCATGCAAGTGCGAACACCGGCTGAACCGGCATTCACTGCGAAATCGCTCAAACTCTGGAAATAGATATCCTAATTCATCTCTTTCAAGATCCCATAAACCCAGGATCTTCAAACCCGGCGTATCTGCTACAAAGCCCCCACCATCAAGAGGATAGACCTCAACCGCCGTGGTCGTGTGCGTACCTTTGTCCGTCGACATCGACACGTCTCCAGTCCTGAGTCGCAATCCCGGCTGCAGCATATTCACCAGCGAACTCTTGCCGGTACCGGAATGCCCGACAAATATCGACTCATGGTTTGCGAGCAACTCGCGCAATTCATCCGCGCCGACATTCTGCTCACACGAGGTCGCCACTACCGGAACTTCAATCGACTCATAGATTGTTTTCATACGAGTCAGATCAACCTTGTGTTTCAAATCAACTTTGTTAATCACCACCACCGGCCGCAGTCCCCCCTTGTAAGCCGACACTGTGAAGCGATCAATGAGATGTTGCTTGAACACCGGCTGGGCGACGCTGACCACAATCACCATCTGATCCACATTGGCGACAATCACTTGCTCAATCGAGTCGTCTCCAACCTTGGGGCGCGAGAACTTCGTCTTGCGCGGATGCACTGACTCGATGAAACCCGGACCATCGCCGGTCGAATTGAATTCGACAACATCCCCCACAGCGACCGGCGTCTCCTTTTGCACCTGTTTCGCCTTGGACATCACCGCGCAGTTGTATTCCCGTCCATCGCTCAAAACGACGAACGACTTGCCGTAAGCGCGAATCACACGGCCGTTCATAGTCGCCGTCCCCGGCCATTGGTCATCTGAAGGCGCCTATTCATCAGCGCCTCCTTCTTCAAGTTCAAGCTCCAACTCGACCAATTCTTCGATTTCTTGCTTTCTCGTCTTATGCTTTTCTCCTCTGGCTTTGCTTTGTGCGGCACGCTCGCGGCGCTTTTGCTTCTTTCGCTCTTTTTCCGCGAGATAATCGTGTCCAAGTGTCTTCTTAATTCCAGCTAATTGATGTTTAGATATTTCGCCTGGCATGGCTAATACTCCCTAAAAATGAAAAACCGCAGACACCTAAATGCCTGCGGAAAGAAATCTGCGTGATGTTTCTCCGCGCCAATTCGCGCATTTAGGCTACACTTCGCCCCTGACCCTCTCTTTCACAACAATGTCCTTCATCACACATTCTCCTTTCCAAATGCTCCGCTGGGAGCCACGCTTACTTTAAACTTACTCTCACCAATACGGCATGTCAACGAAAAAGTTTAGCCGCAAAACCGCGATTGTCGCTTGTCGAATCGGCTTTGCCGGATACATTACCGCCGTGGAAAACAGGCAAGTCAACCTTTTCGACGGAATCCTGGCAATTCTGGGTGGCTATGGCGCCATGTATATCGTCATGAAAACCGTGCTCACCGTACTGGCCATCACTTCGCCGGAACCCGCTGGCGCCAGCAGTACGACTCCACCTCCCAGTCACGCCGTTGTGATCCTGGCTGGTTCGTTTCTTGCCGCCGTCATCGGGGGAGTCATCGCTTGCCTCATCGCCAAACGCTCGCCCATCAAACATGCAATCGCCCTGTCAGCAGTCGCCCTGGTCTTGGGAATAATGACAACCGTCACCAGCAGGGCGGACCAGCCGCTTTGGTATTCTGTCGCCTTAATCGGTCTAAGCATTGCCGGAATCATGTTGGCTGGATTGATATTTCAGATCCGCAATCGACTTAAAGCGCGGCGCCCTTGATACGCGCTTTCAGCATCTTCGCCATCGACTGCAGATATCGGATCGGTGTGCCGCTTTTCGCCGAAGCAATCATCTTGCTGCGGTAGATCATCGCCGGAGTGGTCTGCGTCAAAGAAACCGGATGGAATCCCTTGCGCGCCGCGTCAATTAGCTCATCGCCATTGTTCATCTCGATTTCGGCAACCACCAGACCCAGTTCCTCGCTCAAGTGAGCATCCGCTCCAAAATAGGCTGGCTTCTTAAGCATCACCGACAGTTCCCACGCCAGCCGATTGAGTTGCTCCGGCAGCCGCGCATTGAATACCTCGATGCCGTCGAATGAGTGCAAAAAGTCATCGGTCAAGTGATGCGAACGATAGGGGTGGGGCAAAATCGCCAATCCGCCCTGGGCATGGATCTCCTGGACAATCTCCGACGCTTTTCGTGAATAGGCATCATCCTGCAAGAACAATCCAATGATATCGCCATGATCCGATGAATATTCCGCGCCGATGATCGTCTCGATGCCGTGAGCCTCTGCCAGTTCGCGTATCTCCCGCGACCCGCGAATTGTGTTGTGATCGGTGGGCGCCAGCACCTGGATCTGATTCTGAACCGCGAATTCGACGATCTCCTGCGGCATCAAATTGGAATCCACCGAGTGGCTCGTATGAAAGTGAAACAATATCCTTTTGCGCATGCTGTCGTCTTGTCCCGCCCCGATTAACTTCCATTTCCTTATCGGCAGAAATCCTTTTCCGCCACTCTCGTGTCCGACCCGGGTCTTCAGGTCGATGTTTAATCATCGGCATAAAGTCCTTCAAGTCAACTACTATCATGCCCCACTCGCCAAATCTGTGATTGCCACACAAGCATCATTGGCGTAGATTGGCGCCATGGTTAAGAACTACGAAGAAATCTACCGGAAGTCGGAACTTTATTGGGGCGCCGGCCCGTCCGACCTCGTCAAACGGTTCGCCGAATTAGCTCCGACTGGAGCCGCCGTTGACCTCGGAATGGGGGAGGGTCGCGATGCGCTCTATCTCGCCGGCCTCGGGTTTACCGTCACCGGCGTCGAATCAGCGCAATCAGGCGTCAGCAAGTGTCTCGGCATCGCCCGCAAGAAGAATCTTCCTGTCAAAGCCATCTCTGCCGATGTGCGGACATTTCCGATTCCGAAGAACCGTTATGCGTTAATCGTCGCAATAAATCTCTTCCAATTCCTCACCAAAACCGAAGCGCGGAACGTTATCGATAGAGCAGTGGCTGGCTTGAAGCGAGGCGGCCTTTTCGTCTGTGAATCGTTCACAATTGACGATCCGCACTTCAAGGCACACAAGAAGAAGTCCCATGAGATCTCGCCTGGCACCTTCCGCGATTCGTCCGGAAACATCTATTCGCTATACAATTATGGCGAAATACTAAAAATGGCGTGCGGCGGACAGATTGGCGAGACTTCAGAAGCTAAACTACGACCGGTCTATTATTCCGAATTTGATTATTACGATACCACCCACGGACCCGCCCACTGGCATGGCGTAGTCGACTTTGTCGGCAAGAAGCTGTAGCCTACTTCTTCAATTCGCACAAATAGAGTTCGTTACCATCCGGATCGTTGATAAATGCCAAGCGCGCGGCGTCACCGTCGGAAATGACTCCTTTGAATACTCCACCACGGGACTTGACTGCCTCGACAACCTGGTCAAGCGGATCCGTTACGTCGAATCCCACTTGAATTGAACCGGGAGTGCCGGGTGCCGCGGCTTTGTCGCTCTTGTGATGCAGCCCCAACTTAAACCCGTCCCCCGCATCGATCGACGCCCAGTGGTCCCCGGCGCGATATTCCAGCTTAAGACCCAGCACATCCGTATAAAATCGAACTGCCCGGTCCATATTCGAAACGAAAATCGTCGCATTGCCGCCTCTGATCATGCTCAACCTCGAGATCTCTTATTGGGAAAGTAGTCTGATATTATTACGAATCACCGCCAAATGGTGATCATCGTGTTCCGCAACGAAGTACAGCATATCCACGAGTCGCATTGATTGCCGAAGCCGTGGATGAAGCGAAATCCGCTCGGCCTCGCCGTCGTTGAGCTCCTCCACCCGGGATATGAACTTCAGTCTCTTCTTGCGAAAGTCGTTGATCAGCTCCCTGATGTCCCGGCCATTGTGGCCCGCAGAGTTGGTCTTGACATTGGCCATGTCCGCCGCTCTTAACTCTAGCTTGCGGGCAAGAAAATCATCAATGCGCCCATCATGCAATTCATCCACATCGATCAAATGCCCGATGTGCTCCTGAATCGACCACTTCTCCGCTACACGGGCAATCAAAATCTCCCGCGATAGCCCGGCCGCACAAGCCTCAACACGCGAGTGTGTGCCGCGCAATCGTTCAATGATCACCGGCATCATCCCCACCGGAAAATCAAAATTGAAGCGGCGTTCAATCCATTTGGTTTGCATGATCATTATGATGTAAATACGCGAGAAAGTAGACAGTAGTTGTAGAATCAGACAATCTTCATTGACAGGTCAAGCCAGTGCGCCGAGTGGGTCAACGCTCCCGCCGATATGAAATCAACACCGGTTTCCGCGTATGCCTTGACTGTCTCCAGCGTCATATTTCCGGAAGCCTCAATTTCGATGTCCGGATTTATGCTTCTCACGATCTTAACCCCTTCGTGCGCTGTCGGAACATCGAAATTGTCGAGCATTAGTCTCTGAATCTTCAGTTTCGCCGCTTCGCGCACCTCATTGAGCGTCCTGGTCTCGACTTCAATTGCCACCCGCTGGATCGCAGTCGTCTGATTATATTCGATCGCCTTATCTACGGCCTTCGTTAATGAACCGGCGGCGGTGATGTGATTCTCCTTGATTAGAATCATGTCAAAAAGCCCCATCCGGTGGTTGGAACCGCCTCCGGAAAACACCGCGCGCTTCTCCAATAACCTAAGTCCCGGTGTGGTTTTACGCGTATCAATGATCCTGCACGAAGTCTGCTTTACCTGCTCGACAAACCTTGCCGTCAAAGCCGCAATGCCCGAAAGATGCATCAGAAAATTCAGCGCCGTCCTCTCGCCGGTCAAAAGTGCCGCGAGCTTCCCCTGCAACATGATCAGGTCCTGGCCCCGCTTGACCAGTGAGCCTTCGACCAGATCAGTGAGAAACTCCGAATCCTGATCCAGTTGATAAAACACCAGCGCCGCCACATCCAGCCCCGAAATGATTCCGTCAGCTTTAGCGCGAATCACCGCCCGCCCTTTCGCAATCGGACTAACTGTCGCCAGCGTCGTCAAATCACCGGTATCGACATCCTCCTGCAGGGCGCGGTCGGCTATATCAATCAAATACTCGGGGGCGATGTCCATGCCGAGAGAGTATCGAATTGAATAACCACTGTCAACCAAAAGCAGGGAAGAGTCAACGCATTCGCCAATACCCCTTTATTGTTGACTTCACTACCGCCCCGCAATACCATTCCGTTGAAATGAACGCTTCTGCTCTAAGCTGGATCGAAATCGACGCCGCCGCGCTCGAACACAACATCGCCTCCATCCAAAGCAATCTCGCTAAAGGCTGCAACATGGTGCCGGTCGTCAAAGCCAACGCCTACGGCCACGGCTATCTCGAAATCGCGAGACTACTCGATCCACGGCAATTCACCTTTCTCGCGGTTCACAACCTCGAGGAAGCCCAACTCCTCCGCGCCGGCGGAATCACTTCCAATATTCTGATTCTGGGCTACATCCCGTTCGCGGATCTAAAATCCGCCGTCGAATCGGGCTTCGACTTCGTGGTATCCAATCTGGACACCTTGCGCAAACTCGCCGAGTACGCCACCGCCCAGAATCCCGCCAAATGCCATCTCAAATTGGAGACCGGTACGAACCGGCAGGGCATTAACCGCGAAGATTTGCCCGCGGTGATTGACTGCTTCAAGTCCACCGCGCATCTGAAACTCGTCGGCGTCTCCACTCATTTCGCTAACATCGAAGACACCACCGACCACAGCTATGCCGACTTACAGTTCAAGCGCTACACCGAGCTAAAGGCCGTCATCGAAGATGCCGGTTTTGTCATCAAGTACGCTCACCTCGCTTCGTCCGCAGCGTCGCTGCTGTTTCCGCACACGCATTTCAACCTCGCCCGCGTTGGCATTGCACTCTATGGACATTGGCCGTCAAAAGAAACCTACCTCTCGTATCGCCTCGCTGGCAAGCAGAACCACATGTTGCATCCGGTGCTGTCGTGGAAGACACTCATCGGTCAAATCAAAGATGTCCGCAAAGGCGAATACATCGGCTACGGCACCACTTATCGCGCCACCGCCAATCTCAAAATCGCCGTTCTGCCGATCGGTTACTTCGACGGTTACGACCGCCAAATCTCCAACAACGGCTATGTCCTTGTCAATGGCATGCGCGCTCCTGTACGCGGCCGAATCTGCATGGATATGTTTATGGTCGATGTTACCGATATACCTAATGTGAGTCTCGAATCGGAAGTCGTCCTCATTGGCCGCTCCGGAGACGAAACCATCCGCGCCGAGGATATCGCCGGATGGACCAATACCATCAATTACGAAGTGCTCGCTCGTCTGGGCATGCACCTCAAACGGAAAGTCATTACCTAAGGATACCCGATGTCGTTCTTCGAAAAAGATGACCGCAAACTCTATTACAATATCATCGGCCAGGGCGACTTGGTTGTTCTCGTTCACGGCATCGGCGTTGACAGCCGCTATTGGATGGAAGTCCCCGAACTTCTCGCCTCGAAGTATTCGGTTCTGACCTACGACTTGCGCGGTCACGGACAAAGCTTCGCGCCTGCAACCGGTTACTCCTATCGCGAACACGTCAACGACCTCAATCTGCTTATCACTGATCTTGGCTATCAGAAAGCCCACTTCATCGGCCACTCACTCGGCGGCGCTATCGTTGTTAAGTATGCTCTCCAGCATCCGCAGCACATCAAATCGCTCGTGCTCGCAGCACCGCACGTCGTTGGCTACAAAGACTACACCGATTGGCCCAATGTCTATCGCACTGCCAAGCAGATTGACATCGATCAAGCCAAAATCCAGTGGGAGACCTTCCGCCTATTCCAGCGCGTCGACAAACACTCACCCGACTGGGAAGTTTTCAAAAGCTGCATCAGTGATTTCCCCGGCAAGGTCTGGACCGACCCCGACGCCTTCAAATACATGGACGAAAGCGACATGAAAATGCTCGACAACGTCACCATGCCGACGCTGTTACTCTGCGGCCGTGAAGATCTCGACTTTCTCCCGCTGGCAAAACTGATCAATGCCCGCCTCACCAACGGCACGCTCTACGAAATTCCTGATTGCGGCCACATGATACACATGGAGAAGCCGGAAATCTTCAAGCGCGAGCTCGCTGCATTTCTGAAGTTGTAGAGCGATTGCAGATCAACTGCGTTAAATTGTGCTGCACTCGCTTGTCGAGTTTAGTTATACTCCCACCATGTCCGAAGACATTACCCAAATTCAAATCGACATCCTCGATCACTTGCGCAAACACCCGCGATCGTATGTCGCAAAGAAAAAGCTCTGCGAAAAGTTCGAACTGACAACTTCCAAAGCCGATCGCGCCATCGCCGAACTGGAAAACTGGGGTTATCAACTTCTGCGCAGTCCGCAAGGCGATATCCGCTACGGCGCATCACCAGATGTTCTCTTTCCACACGAAATCACCTTTGGACTCACCACAAAAATCCTCGGCATCAATCTCTACAGTTTCGATCGCGTCGGCTCGACCAATGTCATCGCCCACAAGTACGCCGAAAAAGATGAACCCGAAGGCACCGTGATTATGGCTGAACGCCAGACCGCCGGCAAAGGCCGCCTCGGTCGCAGTTGGCATTCTCCGGCCAAGCGCGGAATATACATGTCGCTGATTCTCCGCCCGCAGATCACGCCGTCACAGGCGCCGGGACTGTCGCTGATTGCCGCCTTGAGCATCGCCAAAACAATGCGCGAGTATCCAGGAATCAAAGCTACCATCAAGTGGCCCAATGATGTCCTCCATGACGGCCGCAAACTCGCCGGCGTTTTGACAGAACTCGCCGCCGAAATTGATCGCGTCAAATATGTCGTCATGGGGATCGGCATCAATGCCAACCACGACGAAAGCGACTTTCCGCCCGACTTGCGCGATAAAGCCGCTTCGCTCAAGATCGTCTCGCATTCGACGATTGACCGGATCAAATTCACAAAATTGCTTCTCGTTTTTCTCGAAGAGCACTATCAGGAATTTCTTTCGCGCGGATTCAAACGCTTGATCAAGCCGATCCGCAGCTACTCATCCGTGCTCGGCAAGAGCATCAACTTCCGCCACGACGGCGGTTCAGTCACCGGCAAAGCAATCGACATTGATGACAAGGGACTTCTGGTTGTCGAGATCGACGGAAAGACGCTGTCGCTAGGTTCAGGCGAAATCTCACTCACGGAGAATTACCAAGCGTGAACTCCACCACCAAACGAAATTGGATCTTCGGCATCACCGCCACTCTACTGCTCATCCTGATTCTCGAATTGCTTTTGCGTGTCGCCGTCAACTTGTCCGTCGACTATCTCTCCCGCCGCGAAAACATCAATCACGATTACAAACTCTGGCAGATGCACCTCTTCAATTCGTTCCTCGGCATGAACGAACCCGACCCCGACTTGTTCTGGCGTCTCAAACCGAATTACCATAGCGACTTCATTTCCGTCGACAGTCTTGGCTTCGCCGGCCCCGAAGTAGGGGAGAAGCAACCAAATGAATATCGCATTCTCTTCCTTGGCGATTCAACTCCGCTCGGCATTGGTCTCAACGAGTCCGACGAAAGCTTCGTCCGCCAACTCGAGTCACTGCTAGGCACGCGACTGCCGGACAGAAAAGTCACTGTTGTCAACGCTTCCGTCGCCGGCTACACCAGTTGGCAATGCCGCAAGCAATTGGAATTGATCGGTACCCGGCTTCAGCCCGACTTGGTGCTGACCTACTTCGGCAACAACGATCCCTCAATCAACGGTTACTTGAGCGACCGCCAGCTCTATGACCAGACTCGTTTATCCGGCAAGCTCAATCGCGTTCTCGCGCATTCCTACATATATCAATTCCTGAAAGGTCTGGTGCTTGGCCTCAAGAGCAAATCAACCGCCAATGCCACGTTGGTGCCTCGCGTCACTGTCGACGAAGCCCGCGACAATCTCACCGCAATTCATGGTTGGTGTGACACCATTGGCTGTGCGTTGATGATCTGTACCGTCGCCACTCCCGATCTCTGGCCTCCCGGAATTCAGTTCAAAGTCTTCTCCGGTGGCATGGACAGCCAGGGACGCCTGATTATGGCTGACGAACTGCAAGGTACATTGCTCGACCAGTGGTCGCTCTGTCTCGATACCACGCTTCTCCCCGGCCAAACCGACCAATGGACAGCGCACGTTTATGAATCGAGTTTCCGCGATGGCCGCTCACCTGCAGAATCAGCCTCCGAATGTCGACGCCTGCTTGAGCGCACGCCCAGCAGTGCCCGGCTCTGGAATAATCTTGGTGTCGCCTTGTGGCAGGAGGGACTCGAAGCCGATTCGATGTTCGCGCAGGCAATGGCGCTCGATTCCTTGAGCGCAATAGCCGCCTACAATGCCGGTATCGTAGCGCTTCGCCGTAATCCTGTCGAAGCCGAAGCCCTTCTCAAGCGCGCCAAAGAGCTGGACAACTACTCACTGCGCATCAAGACTTCTTACAACGACCAGTATCGCCGTTTCTGTTGGGACAACGGCTTGCCCCTTGCCGACATCGAGCAACTCTTCGCCGGCCTGCCCGAAACCGAATACTTCGTTGACCACTGCCATCCGACTCTAAGCGGCCACGAACTGATCGCCGGCGAACTCGTCGAGATGGTGGTGAAACTGGTGCGGTGAAATCCAGCCATATGCAGGAAATCAAAGTTACTGTGGGGTAGAAAGAGTAGCTATTCGAGTTCTGTTGGCAACCCCAACCATTCTAACGGCAGTCTATTGAATTTGTAGTGACAGTTGACGCTGTTAATGTATTCAAGTACGTCCTTATACTTTGGATGCTTGAACCAGTCATCCAAGACGTACACATACTCCACTCTTAAACTCAACTTTGCGGCTAGGTTTTGGTAAATACTCCTCCAAAAGTCGCATAACATCAACTGCTCATCAACCGACTCTTCTATCTCAACAGACTTCACTTCGATTATGAACAAGCATTGTGGTTCGACCACGAATAGCACATAGCTCGGAACGATTTCTACCGACACCACTTCTTTGCAGTTGATTCCGGACTCTTCCAAGAACTGGGTGAAGCCCTTTTCTCTGAAACATCTGGCGACCAATTGTTCATGGAAGAATACTTCCATCCCGGCTTTTTCGGATTCTGGGGAAATTCGATAGCCAGGTACTGCAGCTAGAATTCTGAAGAGGTTAATGTCCGAAGAGAAATCTAGTTCCGATATTGCGGTCGTCTTGTGCATGCCTTCAGTTTTCTTCACCTTTAACTGATCATCATCTTCGTGCACGCATCAGACTCGATTTCTATTCGGAATTCTGGTCTCCGGCTTCACTTGACCAATAGAATTCCATAATAATTCTCTCGGCAGCACTTAAATGTGGTCCGGATAAGCCTATGCCTACAAGATAATCTCTATCAACCAAACCGAGTCCCGCGTCTAACGCGATGAAAAACGAGCTTCTTGCGTCTACGCCAGATCCAAACAGTCTTTCTGCCAATTGTTCCCTTGGGTCAACGAGGCTTACACTCATAGATTCATTACCTTCTGCAATTGTGCCATTTCAGTTGTCCGTGAATGCAGGGCAGAAACGTAATCAAAGTCAAGAAATTGAACTCTGTTCTTCACTTCTCGAAAAATATCAGAGTTTATGATGTCTTCAAATCTCCGCTTCTTCTCTATGGGACTTACCAAAACAAATTTGGAATTGAAATCCTGTAAATCCGCATATTTGCTTAACGAGTTCTGGAAATCGGTTGAATACTCGACTTCAAAGAATGCGTGAGGTAGTTTTCTACGATTGAACCAGATTACGTCTATTGTACTTGCCCTGCGTACAAGATGAGGATATGAAAACTCGTAGATTCTGTCGAGGCTACTTACACTTTTCAAGGGCTTCTCTAAGAATAGCTTATTCTTGTCTTGATTCGGTATGTAAGTACCGAACTTTCGTAAGTTGCCAATTTCTACAATTAGGCCTTGATAGTATGTATGATTGAATGAACTCTCTTTCTGATTTTCGCCTACTTCGATTTTGAACTTTCCCAAAACCCCATCTCTTTGCTCATTCAGTGCCCATAATCCGGGTCTGATTCTGAAGAAGTACCTGCTGTCTTGCACAATCCGCCTGATTGATGCGTATGGAGTTTTTGTTTTCCAGCTCTTAACAGAAACATGTTGATACAAGTAACCTAGTGTGGCATACCCGCCATTTTCTAACATCACTTGCATCACCTGTTTACTTTGATCCATATTACCCACAATCTTTTCTTTGATATCGCAATCTCATGATCCTGACTTAACTGCTTTGTTCGCCATTCAGATTGTAATCGTGGAGTTGAAACTTAAGCATATCAAAATTGGCTGCAATTACTTTTCCACGGATATCACCTTCGTCTGTGAGTCTCGTCCATCGCTCAGATTAATACTCTTTCAGATTTAGCTTGAAGCGACGAGTCATAGGTCGCCATGCTACTATCTACTTTTGCTGGCACTCCACCCCCCAAAACACCTATCATTTTATCCTTGTTTCACTGTCTCTCCACCAACACCAAAGCCCTTGTCTTCAAATAGGATGTCACCAGCGTCAACACACTCCACTTTGCACCACAACATCGACCCCCGCAGAAAATTTCTGTTGACATCCCCCGGTGATTATGTTAGCGTGGCGCTTCAGATTTTGGCAAAATCGAACGGTGGTTGCGCCGCTCGATCATCACTTCGCGCAATGCGATTCTTGGCTGTGGATAATGGGAGTTTTTGACAAACAAGGAGAAGCTATGAAAAGAATCTGCCAATGGCTGCTTGCCGTAACCTTCCTACTGACCCTCACTGGAGCAAAGGTTATTGCGGGTGAAACCACTGTCGGGGCAGAGGTTCATGCTAACTGGACGCTTCATCTCAACGATCAGGACTTGGGAAAGAATTTTAACTATTTCAATGTTCATCGCGGTTGGCTGACAGTCGATCACACTTTCAGCGATAAATATTCCGCCCATGTTGGTATCGAAGCAATCAGCACCGGGTACGCTCCCAGCAGTAGTTGGGACACGCATCTGCGCACAGCATACTTGCAGGTCAACGAAGTCCTGCCGTATACCAACGTCCGTTTCGGTATGCACAGTCTCCTCTGGATCGACAAGGTCGAATCTGTCTGGGGATTACGCTTCGTCGACGAAGTCTCCTTGCACAAACTTGGCTACCTGCCCAGATCCGACTTCGGCGCCAGCTTCATCGGCAATTGCCCCGGCGGCTTCGGCATTCTGGCCGTGCAAATTCTCAACGGCCCCGGCTATACCCAGACTGAACTCAACAAGTATAAGAACTTCGCCCTCTATGGCGAATTCCACCCCTTCCCGAAAAACGCCGACTGGAACGAAAGCGCCATTCTCGGTCAATACTATATGGGATATCCAAACGTCGCCTCAACCGCTCCCGGCTTCTCCGAGAATACTATGATGGATCGCTCGCAGCTTGGCTTCATCGTCAAGTACCGCAAGTGGCTCACGGTCTATGCCGAATACTTCATGACCAAGGACGACGCTGATGCATCCAATAACACCGACGACGAATTTGTGCAGGAAGCCAACGGCTTCACGGTGTTTGGCCGTCTCTACGTCGCTACTGCCGAGAAGTGGCTCTCACGCGTCTCCATCTTCGGCAAATACGAACGCGTCGACAAAAACAAGAACGCTGCCAACCCGCTGGTACAGGACGATGGCGATGCCCGTTTTGTGACCGCCGGCGTAGCCTACGAGCCGATCGATAATTTCGAACTCGCTTTGGTGCTCAAACGCGACACCGTAAGTGAATTGATCAACAATATTCGCATTGAAGAAGAAGAATCCAACTCCTTCATCTTCACGATGCGTGCCTACATTAAGTAGTCTGTCTTAGATAGACCATCTTAATTAGATAGACTATCTTAGGTAGCCCTTTAAGAAGTCTCTCTTTCGATAATCGAATCCCACAAGACCCGGCTCACCCGAGCCGGGTTTTTCTTTGTGTGAGCGGCAGACGTCCACGCCTGCCGCGTTCCGCCATTCCCGCGAAAGCGGGACTCCAGGTTGGTCCGCAGTTTGTATCCCGCCCGAAGCACAGCGCATGGTGGGAACTTCTGCGGTTTCGACTCCAGCCGAACATCGCGACCACAGCGCGAAATCCCCGTCATTCCGGCGAAAGTTGAGCCTTCCGAAATCCCGCCTTTGCGAGGCCGGAATCCAGGTTCGGTACGTCAGACATTCCTGTCTGACCCTTCCGAGATAGCATAGGCTGTCGTTGTGTCAGGTCTTGTCCCGGACACCGAGTCCGGTAGCCCACCCGGAGCGAAGCGCAGGGTGGGACTCTTATCAGACTTTGTCATTCTCAGCCGCTTCGAAGGCGAAAGATCTGCTCCCTTTGCAGTGAACGGCAGTCGTCCACGCCTGCCGCGAGTTTCTCTCGCCATCATCCCGTGAATCCGACTTCAGTCGAAAACACCGTAGGGGCGCAGTATACTGCGCCCAGTCGCGCCACAGGCGCGATCGGATCCGCAGTTGCCTCGGTAAATCCTATAGTGCCGTAGGTCAAAACCCCTTATTGCACACCCTTAATTAGAGAGAACTCTTTACGGGGTTTTGACACTTCGCTCGCGGCCGCTCTGGCATCACGTTTAGTTGTCGATACTCCTTAACGTTCTGTGCATTTCCGCCATCTTTCCCTTCCCCTCGCCCACCGGGAGTGGGGAAGGGGGGGGGCACCAAATACTGTAGTCACCCTGTAGAAATTAATCCCTGCACGGTATAGTAGAGGCCGCCGTTGCCTCCGAAAACGGGGCGTTGCTCCGTCGAGTTTAAGGTTGCAGACGCGACCGG
>CAUJJY010000306.1 GCA_963205155.1 Candidatus Zixiibacteriota bacterium
CCCGCTAAAGCGCGGTACGGGTCGCTGGGAACGCCGACCTGCATTGGGGGAAAATGCCATCACCCCTACCCCTCTCCCAGAGGGAGAGGGGAAAGGTGCGGACCCCACGAAATGTTAGAAGCGGCGGCATCTTCTGACTTCATGCTAACGTAATATTAGCACAGGAACCAATGGCGGGGTTGAGGGTTATGATACTAACGTGAGGCAATTTTATTTAGCATTAGGAGCCGGCGCATTCGTGCTAATACTCGCCCTCGGGCAGGTACTGCTGATGCGCGTGCTCAATACGATCTGGTGGCGCAATCGCACGGTCAAGCGGTTGTCGCTGGGGATACTGATATTTACTTTTGCTTCGGCGCTTGGCTGGGCAATACTGGTCTATCTCAAGTTTAACACTGCGCTGATATATTTATTCGCTACGTTGACGACCATAGCAGCCGTGTTGAATTTTGCGCTGCTAGTATCACTTCCCTTCTCCGGCGTGATTAACACGATCATGCACTTTATTACCAAGCACCGCGTGAAAAAAGGAAGACCGCAAAACGACGAACCAAAGTCGAGACAGCGGCGATTGGTGCTTCAGGGCGCAGCGGCGATGTTTCCGGTCGGAGCGGTAGCACTCGGTTCGGGCGGAATGACCAAAGCATTCTCCGGCGTCGATGTGCGCGAGATACCCTTCTATTATGAAGACCTTCCCCCTGATCTCGATGGGTTCAAGATTTTTCATGTGTCGGATTCGCACTTGGGGCCCTACGTGGACAACGACGATATTGCAGCGTTGATGTTGAAGGCCGAGCCGTTTAAGCCGGACATTCTGCTGTTCTCCGGCGATATTGCGGATGATTTGACGATGCTTCCTGACTGCATCAAATTAGTGGAGCAACTTAAGTCGAAGTATGGCGCGTACGCCTCGATGGGTAATCACGATTACTATCGCGGCGCGCCGGAAGTTATTGCTGCGTTCGACAAAAGCAGTGTCCCGATGCTGATTGATCGCGGTGTTGCGATCAAGGTTGGCAAGGCAGAATTGTATGTCGGTGGTGCGGATGATCCACGGCGTATGGGTGATCGATATGACGATTTTCTGCGCAATACGTTTGACCGGGCGTTAGACCAGTCGAACAAAGACAGTTTCAAGGTTGTGATGAGTCATCGGCCGAGCGGGTTTGACACGGCGATTGAACGAGGCGTGCAGCTTACGCTTTCCGGACACACGCACGGATGCCAGATTGGTTTTATGGGTGAACCGATATTCAACGAATGGGGCGGCGAACGTTATGTTTGGGGGCAATATAAGAAAGGCAATTCGCAGGTATACACTTCAAGCGGAGTGGGACATTGGTTCCCGTTCCGATTGGGTTGTCCGACGGAAGCGCCGATTATTGTGCTGAAAAAGGGGAAAGATCCGAGTCCGGACAAGGGACGGGTCGGTTAAGCAATCCTCGCAAAGACTGAATTCGATCGAGTTTTTTGGTGCCGGGAAGTTGTCGGAACCCCCTGGCGAGATGCTTCGAACGAACATGTGCTTCGGAACGGGGTTCCCAACCTACTGGACTGCGATCGCGCCGTTGGCGCGACTGGGCGCAGCATGCTGCGCCCCTACGAGGTTGAACGCTGGATACTGCCTCGCAAGAGTCGAGACTTTGCTTCGCTCAACTTGTGCGGGAACGACTGCCGCGCACAAGATGCAGTGGTCATTCCGAGCGAAACACACCCCGTCTCTAGAGGGGAATTTAACAACTCAAGGGGACTCTCGTTATGCGAGGCCCATCATGCTAATACGCGGTTGTTTGCAGGCTGCGGCGAGTGTCCTGGATGTTGCGGACTTCGGTGACGATTTTTTCAGTCTGGCGTTTGATCGCCAACAAATGCACAGAAGCGGCTTCATCCTTCACAGCGACAGAATTGATTAGTTGATCGGTGCGCGCCATAATCGATGTAAGCGGTGTTGATATGCGCATCGGCAACTCGGCGAAGAGATCGCCGACGAGATTGCGATGCTGCATACTGGTGACCTGGCGACGAAGTAACTGGGTCTCTTCCCCGCTGATGAGACCTGCCAGCACCTGCGCGATGATATTCGCGACGGCGCGCGAGAAAAGTGTCTCGGAAAGCGAGAAATGATTTCTTTCCCAGCAACGCAGTTCGGCGAGTGAAATCACGCCGATGGTTTTTGAACCGCTGGTCAGCGGAATGATGAGCGCCGAGCGGGTGCCGGCAATCAACGCCAATGATTCTTCGTCTTCGTCCATTTGCGTTCGAGTTTCACGCTGGTTGATCACCATGACACGGCCGGTAAGTACAGCCTGTTTGTGCCAATGCACGCGATCGAGCGGAATCGATGTTTGCGGTGTGGACTGACCGTCGATTTCGCGGCTGCGGGAATCGGCGACAAATTCAAGTGAGTCAGTATCCGCGTTGAGACGCCACAAGCGGCAATAGGTCGTCGGGACTTTTTTGACCAGCAGTTCAAGCAGTTCCTGCAACATCGCGGTCGGATCGCCTCCCGAAGCGACGGTTTTCAATGCGCCGGTAAGGTTGAGTATCTGGCGGTTGTAGGTCACAAGCTGGTGTGCCAGCAGGTCGAGTTTGACCAACGGCAGCAGGGTTTCGGTCAGCGCAGGCGCGATCTTCTCGCCAAGTTCGTGGGACAAGGACTCGGTGTCGGATGCCAAGGTCAGAGCAGCAATCACGGTGTTATTCGAAATCAACGGAATGGTCAAGGCGCAGCGAGCACCACAAGACGCCAGCCAGCGGTCGTCCTCGTAGGCGCTATTGGACAGGCCGTGGCAGAATGTCAATTGCGGTTCGCTGAAAAGCAGGCCAAGGCGGGTCTTCTGCGTTCCGATTGAGCGGTCCCGATCGGTGAGGAGACTCTTGCCGACACCAACACAATGCTGGGTGACGTTAAAACCACGCTGGTCGAAGATTGCGATGCGCAGGATATTGAAACCGATATTTTCGCGGAGCCGGTCGTAAATGAGGCGGATGTGATCGGCGATGTTGTCGGCATCGAGCAGATCGGTGCGCAGTGAGTTGAAGAGAGTTTCATAGCCAGCGACTTCGTCGTCCTTGCTGGATTCAGAAGTAAAGCCGCCAATCATCAAGACATCTGCGGTGATTTGTAAATTGTCGAGCAGGGAATCGGTGACAGTTTCGGCATTGGGCCACAGTCCGAGAATAGCCTCGATTTCATCCTCGGTGACCTTGATCGGAAGCAGTGCTACCGGAGAGTGGTGATTGCCGAAGCCTTCCGAGAGGAACACGTAGTTGCCTTCGGCGAGTACTTCGTAGAACCGCGACAGACGATTTTCGAGATTGCTTTCGGGTGAAGCCGCGATTTCGTCACTTGGTTTCGCGATGCGGATTACGTCGACTGACGTAAATTTGAGCAAGCGTGCGACGGCGTGTTGGAGTTGATGGACATCGCGGGAATTGGCTTTGAGAATGCGGGTCATTTCCATTGTGAAGTCGACGCGCGACTGGAGCGCGCCGTTGGTTTCGCGCGCGGCAATCAGGTGCGGGAGCCAGGTGAAGATCGCAGAAACGATGAAGGTTCCGCCGGCGACAAGCAAGAGCGCTTCGAGCGGATAGCGATACTGGGCATCGGAAAGCACCGGAATCTTGTTGATGAATTCGCTGTCGGCAATCGAAGTTAGTAACAGCAACAATCCCCACGACATCAAACCGGCCATGAGTTTGTTATAGGTCTCGCGTGAATCACCGAAGAGGCGTTCGCGCGAACGCGACAAGCCATAGCTCGTCATCACCAACAGAACCAAGTAGAGATATTGCGACACCTTGAACGTCTCCCGGTGAAAAAGTTTTCTTATATAAAAGTTATCGACAGGAGTGTCACTCTTTGAAGCAGTTGGCGGGGGCGAATTTCGAATGGGTGCGGGAAAATGCGAATCAGGCGCCGATGGTTTCGAATTGAAACGCCGCCTGCTGTGGAGAGAAGGAGCCGAAATCGGTGACGAATGAAGCGACGAGTTGATTGGGGGTCTCTTCGAAAAGTTGATTCTGATAGAATGATTCCGCATACGCAGATGTTGCCATTGAAACAGGGCGGTAACGTCGCCAGACGAATTTCGTGCGATCGGCGGCTACATACACGGGTTTGCCGAGTTCACGTGCAGTCAGCGCCAGCGAATACGTGCCGATTTTGTTGGTGAAATCGGACTCGGTAACCCAGTCGGAACCGAGGATGACCAGATCGACATCTTTCATGACGGCGGCGCGGGCATCATCGACGAAGGTCTTAACGACGAAGCCTTCGATGACGAGATCACCGGCCAGAAGCAGGCCTTCGAGATCGGGGCGCGCCTCGGAGATAAAGATGGTGGTGTTGGGGCTGAAGCATTGGCGAATTAACTCGCGCACAGTTCCGGAATTGGAGTGCAACATAATGGAGCGCGGAGTGAGATTGAACCGTTCGAAGTTGGCGGCGATCCTCTCCCCTGCCAATTGTGACGAACGCTGGAGTTCGTCCATAAGGGTTATGACGCGCGATGTTATGCCCTCGTCGGGACCGCCGGTAATGCTCTCGAGCTTGTGGGCGAGATAATGAAACGGCGCCATCGCGGGTTGAGCCTGAAACACAGCCTGGATAGCAGCACCAAGATCAGAGCGCGTGGTTACTGCCGAATCGAGCGCGGCTTTGGCAATGATGGCGAGCGTATGCTGATAGAGTTGTGCGGAACCGTGCTGGCGGTCGTCGCGGATTTGGCTAAGCAGGTCTTCCCAGTTGATCATTGATCTTCTTCGTGTTCTTAAAATGCAATTTGGCAACTCGGCGCATAGCTTCAACGCCGTGCTTGCGGATGAATTTCACACCCGCGGTATCGACAAGCGATCCTCCGCCTTTCGGGAGAGTCATGTCGAATTCGCGGGCCAAACGATCCATCGCGATCAAAAACTCGGCGCGAGCGAGAACCGAAGCCGTCGCAACGGCCAATTCCGATTCGCCACGCACCTGCTGTATTAATTCGACCTTGCGACCCTTTTCCATTAGCGCTCTTTCAAGCACGTGGGCAGAGGCGAATTGGTCACTGATGACGGTGGCGCAATCGACCTTGCCGAGGAGGTTTTCGATCGCGCGTGCATGGCCCCAGGCGAGCAACTTGTTGAGGTTGCCAATTTTCTGGTAGAGATCGTTATAGCGGTCGGGCATGATGACCACCAAGTCATGCGGCACTTGTTCTTTGATTGTTCGCGCGACGGTCAGGATGCGGGCATCGGTCATTTTTTTCGAATCGCGGACATAGAGATCCGACAGGATCGGTTTCTCCAGATCGCCGACGGCAGCGGCAGCGATCACCAATGGCCCGAAATAGTCCCCTTTGCCAGACTCATCAACACCGGCGATGTAATCGCTCAAGCTGCAGTCCTAATTGGCGCGCTCGAGATACTTGCCGGTACGGGTGTCGATCTTGATGAGGTCGCCTTCCTTGATGAAGGGCGGCACTTTGACTTCGAGGCCGGTTTCGACCTTGGCAGCCTTTGTGATGTTGGAGACGGTATCGCCGCGGACGGCTGGTTCACATTCGACGATGCGCAAAATCACCGAGCTGGGCATATCGATGCTGATGGGCATGCCTTCGAAATAAAGAATAACGTATTCGGCGTTTTCCTTGAGATACGGCGAGTAGTCGCCGATCTGTTCCTTGTTGAGGAAGAACTGCTCAAAGTTTTCGACGTCCATGAAATACCATTCGTCATCGCTGGTGTAGAGGTATTGCGTCTTCTTGTGTGCGAAATCGGGGATGTTAAAGTTTTCGCCCGAACCGAAGGTACGCTCGATGACGGCGCCGGTCTTGATGTTTTTCAGTTTGGTCCAGACGTTGGCGCGACCGCGGCCGGTTTGCGAGCGCAAGAAATCGATAATGTAATACGGCTCGCCTTCGATTGCTATTTTCATGCCGATTCGAAAATCACTGGTAGAAATCATTCATCCTCCGAAACGCTATTATTATAAAACAACAAATTCCAATGTAGTTTTGTAAGATACGCAAAAATGCCGTGTTCTGGCAACTACTTTGAGCGACGGACGGGATAGTTGGCGAGTGTTCCAGTTACCATTTTTCGCACGCGTGCTGCCAGTTCCGGCGGCTCCAGCACTGTGGCTTCCCCGCCAAAACCGACAACCCAACGCGAGATTTCCTCGATTCCGGCGACGGACACCGTGTATTCGAGGGTCTTGTCGGGCCGGCGCTTGACGATTTCGTCCGGATGGCGTTTGCCGGTTGAGATCACAGCGGCGGCTTTGCCTCGGAAGAGAATCTTCACGGAGACAGGCGTGCCGGTATAGACTTCCCAAGAGGACGCAAAATAGGAATCGGGACTAACGGACGGGTCCGCTTCAAATTGACGGTCGGTGAAACTCACGCGCGAGATACGATCAATGCGGAAGGTGCGCATCTCGCGGTGTTTACGACAGTACGCGAGCAGGTACCAGGCGCGACCGCGGAACACGATGAAATACGGGTTGACCTCGCGCTGGGCGGTGCCGGAAGAGACGGACGCATAGCGGAAAGTCACGACGTTGTGATTGTCGACAGCTTTCTGGAGGAGGCGGATGGTGAGATCGGCAACGCGGTTGTCGGTTGTGTTGCGAACCGAAATCTGCTGGGTGTGGCGGCGACGCTTGAGTTGTTCCGGTACATGACTATTGACGGCGGCATCGATTTTGGCGATGAGGCTGTGGATATTGGCGCTTTGCGACTTGAGCGATTTTAGCGGCGAGCCCAGCAACGCGACCTTGAAGGTGAGGTATTCGTCAACCGAGAGATTGATTGGCGGAAGGAAAAATCCCGGGAGGAGTTTATAGCCGTTGTCGAAGTAGACGGGTGCACCGACTTCGCAGAGTGCGGAGAGATCGCGGAAGATTGTCCGTTCAGAGACGCCGCACTTTTGCGCGAGGCGCTTGGAAGTGATGGAGCGATGAGTACGGATCAGGTTGAGGATCGCCAATAGCCGCCCGGATTTAGACAAAGTGCACCTCGGCGAAAGGGGAAAACGATTTCTCGGTCTCAATTTAAGGTGATGGGCCGAATCGTCAAGCTGTTTGTAGAATTCCCACCAGTATGGGAGGTCTCCCCTATTTGTTGTATTTCAGTGTGAAACTGCGCCGCACCGGCAGTGGTTAAGCCTATGTCCGGCAAGGCGCCGAGCCGACTCGCGACTGCGGCACGCCGGTTGCACAGATCATACCCCAGAACACCTGTTTTGGGGAGGTAACATAATGAAGGAGCAATTTGCGACACGCAGTCGTGTCGTGGTCCGGCTGTTTACAACGGTAGTGTTTTCGCTGTTAGTAAGCGGCTGTGGACTGGAAGCCCCACAGGCGCCCAGTTGGGACACCACACTGACTATTCCTCTGATTAACCGTTCCTATTCGTCAGCGGAGTTGATAGAGAAGCTGGCGAGTGACAACATCCTGATCGATGAGGACGGTAACAGCAGTTTCCACATTCAGAAGGAACTCGATACGGTTTCTATCGAGTCGATTCTGGCGATCGAGCCGATCGAGTCCAGCTACAGCAAACAAATCGGGCGAATCAAGATCGTCTCGCCACAGGACCAGCAACAAAATCTAGCCTTCTCGGATTACGTTCCGCTCGTATTGGGCGGCGTGCCGGACACGGGCATATCGGCGGTGACGGTGTTCGGCCAGTCGAGTTCGTTTACACATGCCGAGATTGATGAAGGCGGAATCACAATCACTGCCCTCAACAATACCGGCTTCGTGCTCGACTCGCTTTCGGGTCAGTTGATCAACACGCAAAATGGTGCTGTGCTGGCGAACTTCGTTGTGCCGGGCGGCTTGGCCGACGGTGCGGAGTATTCGCAACAGTACTCGCTGGATGACAAGAGTGTCGGCAATCAACTCGACTTTCAAGTCTATTTCCACACGCTCGGCGGACCTGCCCTATCACTGGCGGACCGTGCGATCAATTTTACGATCGATTATTCGGACGAAGTCTATGTCAAGTCGGTCTATGGAAAACTTGACACCTTCAGCAAGGAATACTCGCAGCGCACAAGCATCGCAGATGATGTGCATCTCGAAACCGGAATGTTTGCGGGTGGCGTGCTTGATCTTTCAGCGCATAATTCCCTGTCGATACCGGTCGAGCTGACTTTTGAATTTCCGGAGATAACAAATAACGACGCGCCACTGCAGGTGAGCTATCAGCTTTCTGCCGGAGGCGTTCTTGACCAACAAATCAACCTTAGCGGTTGGACGATTCAGCCAGCGCAGGATTCGGTGCTGACGTTGGTGCATGCGTATGTTCCGGGCACCGGCGAGAATTACACGGCCATCGGTTCCGATGACGAGTTCGAAATCAACTTTGGTCTCAACGAGATTCAGCTGGCCAATGCACGGGGTGTTGTCGAACCGACGGAGTTGTCGTTTGAAAACAGCGAAGTGGCCGTTGAGGTGCCGGTTGGATTTGACAACATCACGCTGGATTTGGTGGAGCTAAACATCACGATTAGTAACTACACTGATCTTGCGGGTGATGTTGTGGTGAATTTGCAGGCCTCGAACGGCAAGAACTTGCAAGTAATCGGCAACGTAGAAGCGCGCGGTGAAAACAGCGCGGCAATCAGTCAGATCTATTCCGATCAGTTGGCTGATTTGTTATCGCCGATACCGGATCACATTACGGTTTCGGGCGTTGCCACTGTTGGCGATGGTGTGACATCAGTTGAACTGAATCAGAACGAATACTTCTCGGCCACGGCAGTGATCAGCGCTCCGATGGCGTTTAAAATTTCCCAGGCGACAGTTGAGGGCGACAAGAACAGTCTGACTGTTGACAAGGATATTGCCGACGGTTCCGACCGCCTCAATCACGGCAACTTCAAGGCGACGATGCGCAATCACCTGCCGCTGGGTGCGCAGATGAGCGTGTATATCGGTACCGATTCGGCCTCGCTCTTTAGCGCGCCATTAACGGTGATCGGGCCGTTGTCCTTTGATCAGGCAACGATCGACGCCAACGGCGCGGCTTCGGAAGAAATCATCACCAATAGTGAAATAGAATTGACCGCGGAAGATCTGCGCATCTTCGGAAATCGCAATCTGTTCGTCGCGACGGTGCTTGAACTCACCGGCTCGAACGGGCAGACGGTGCGAATTCGCGCCGCGGATTACATGGCGATAACGGGCGTAGTTGAAATCACCGCGCGCGTCGGCGGGGAGGAATAACCATGAAAAAGCAAGACAAAGCAAAGACCGCGACGGCGACGAACGAGAAGAACGGCAACCGGATCGTCATTGGTCTGTTGATCATGACGACGTTGCTGGCGCTGTTGGTCGTCGACCAGGCGTTGGCGCAGTCGGCGCAGAGCGCGCGTTCGATGGGGATGGCAGACAGTTATCTGCTGATGTCCTCGAATTGTGAAGCCGCCTCGGCGAATCCGGCAAATCTGGCACTGGCCGGAAGGAAGAACTTCTCGTTGAAGTTGGCTTCCGTAGGCGGTCACGTGGCAAACAATTCGTTCAGCATTTCAGATTACAAGAAGTACAACGGCGAATACCTGACGGAAAGCGACAAGCAGGACATTCTCGCCAAGATACCGACGGAAGGACTGAATTTTGACGCCTACGCCGGCGCGAGTGCGCTGTCGTTTTCGGTCGGATATTTCGCGGTCAATTTCGATGCCATCGGTGGCGGCCGCGGTAATCTCTCGAAGGATCCGATCGAGTTGGCGCTGATGGGCAACAAAGTCGGTGAGGTAATCACTGCCGATGGTTCCGGCGGGGATAGCTGGGCGGCGGCGGCTGTCGGTGTCAGCTATGGCAGACAGATCTTGTCGCGCGGCGGCATTGATATTCTCGGCGGCGTGACGTTCAAGTACCTGCGCGGGTTGGGGTACTTCTCGGCGGAGGAGTTGACGGCGGAAGCGGTGACGCTTGAGACCGGCATCGACGGGGTCGGAGGTTTGACGACGATCAGCGCGACCGGCGGATCGGGATTCGCGATGGACTTTGGGCTGGCGATGCAGGGCCAGAGTGCCCAATACGGTCTGGTTGTGCGCGACGCATTTGCAAATATCAACTGGAATAAAGAGGCGGAAGCGACGCTTTATACATTTGAGCTTGAGGGGATGACGGTAGAAAACTCGGACAACGATTCGCTGGTTACTTCGGATGAGACCGAGGTACTGCTGGGCGAATATTCTTCGCGACCGCCACTGGAGATCGAA
>CAUJJY010000307.1 GCA_963205155.1 Candidatus Zixiibacteriota bacterium
AGCCAATGCCATGCCTATGATTGCAGTCCTGCCTTTTGAAAATCTGGGAAATCCCGATGACGAGTATTTTGCCGATGGCATGACAGAAGAAATCACCTCGCGCCTTGCCGGTATCAAAGGTCTCGGCGTTATCTCCCGCACGAGTGCGATGCAATACAAGAAATCTGGGAAAAGCTTGAGTGAAATCGGCAGTGAGCTTGGAGTCAGTTATGTCCTTGAGGGAACAGTACGCTGGGCAAAGTCAGCAGGACAGACAAGGGTTAGGATAACGCCACAACTTATTCGAGTGTCCGATGATCGCCATATGTGGGCCGACAATTACGAGCGAGCGGTGATGGAAGTTTTCGCAGTGCAGGCAGAAATCGCCTCACAAATAGTCGACCAACTTGGATTAACGCTTCTTGAACCAGAGCGTGAAAAACTCGCTGATAAACCGACGAGCAATGAGCAGGCATACGAATTTTATCTGAAAGGAATCAGCGGCTACCGACAAACTGACCAGGGTTTTAAGGCGAGGTTAACCTACGCGGCTTATTTTGACAGCGCCGTGAAACTGGATCCCGAGTTTGCTCTGGCTCACGCAGAAAGATCAATTGCCTATACCTGGCTTGGTTATGAATTGAGCTCGCCGGAGAAAAAGGCGTTAGCGCGTCAGGCAGCCGAAAAAGCGTTGCAACTAAATGCAAAGCTCCCTCAAGGTCACCGCGCACTCGGGACCTACTTCAACGTAATTGAAACTGACTACGAAAAGGCGATGGCAGAATTTGAGATCGCTAAATCGGAACTCCCCAATGATCCCGAACTCTTAGCCGGCATCGCGTTCGTCCAGATGCGCCAAGGAAGATTCTCGGAATCTCAAAGCAACTATCGCCGTGCTGCCGAGCTTGATCCGCTTGAAGCGCGTAGGCATAGCGAATTGGCCAGTTGCCTCGGTTTGACCCGCTCTTATGACGAGATGGAAGCATCAATCAATCGCGCCATTGCGCTTGAACCATCCCGGTCTGGCCATTATTCCGCAAAAATCTATTACTACGGGACTCGCTATGGCGACCTGGACAAGATGGAGCAATTTGCGCGGCAGACCCTTAAACACGTTGATACTTTGAGTCTATTTTCGGAGAATTCGTGGCTGTTCTTCCGACGTCTCCCGGATCTACCCCTTGATTCACTCTTTGCTCGCCATCTACGCGAACTTCGAAACACAGCAAAGCCCCAGGATTTTCATCTGAACGTGAGCTTTATGTACCGATTACGCGGTGATTCGGCGCTGGCCCTCGCGCATGCCGATTCGGCCAGACAACTTCTTGAGATTGCCATTGATGACCAACCCGATGACCCCCATCTTGTTTCTCCTCTCGGAGGGGTACTCGCAATATTAGGGGAATGCGACCGTGCTGTCGAAATGGGACATCGAGCCATGGACCTTCTCTCGGTGGATAAATGCCACTGGTGAGGACCTTCAATGGTCATGGTCATGGCCAACATTTGCGTGATGTGTGGACGGTACGAAGAGGCAATCGAACGACTCGACTATCTCCTATCAATTGAATCAGGTCTCACAACAAATGACTTTAAGTTGAACGAGGAATTCAAGCCGCTGTGGGATCTTCCAGCTTATCAAGAAATGATACGTAAGCATAGCACCCCCAGCCTGCCATGATGCTCCCAGTTCTTGAATGGCTGGGCAGATCATCCAACAATTACATCTCAAGCGGTTGGAACCTGATTGCCCTTGATGTGCACCCGGCAGAGCCAATCGGTCAAAGCTAGCCAATCCGGAAACTAATTTGACCTTTGACTCGTAATTGATTCAAATGATGAAAACAACTCTGCTCACCTGCCTCTTTCTCCTGGCATCCCACTGTTCGTCTGCCCAGTCAAGAGGCAATGACAGCGCGACATTTAACTTTCAGCAGGTGCTTGCCCGATGTCTGGACGGTGATGTTAAGTCAGCCCTCACTCTTCTGGAGTTTGGCGAAGACGAGAAGCTTTCAGCCAAAGATCAACACTTCAAAGCACAATTCGAAAAACGTTTCAAGCACTCCAAAGACGAAAGCGATTATCTGGAAGCCAGAGAATCCCCCATTACACCGTTACTAACACTCTATCGCGACTACTGGCGAGTATCGCTTCTGGAGCATTCAAATAAATATGACTCCAGCTTCATTAAACAAGTGGCAACGTTTCTGATCGAGCGGGATCCCGCGGCGCATCCATCGATCACGAACGAAGATAGTCTTGATGTCTACCTGAAAAAGCACATTGAGTCATTCGGTCTGCATACTACGGGCTTTGGCAAAACAGGTCAATACATCGACTTGCTGGTGTGGAAGACCCAGGAGGATACGACCTATTCATTTACATTGAATGGTCAGCAAACGAGCGCCAGGGTTGTGTTTATGGATAACTTCACTACGCTGGGTTGGGAGGAGTATGCGACGATTGGCCGAGCTTACCCGGGAGGCTGGGCCACCCATGAGGCGCTCTATTGCGTCAAGAAAGCCTATGACCTCACAAGCGAAGAATTTCTGGTCAGCTATCTCGCACACGAGAGCAGGCACTTTGCTGATTACAAGCTTTTCCCGAAGCTCCAAAGTGCCGATTTGGAATATCGGGCGAAGCTTACCGAATTGAGCCTGGCAGAAGAGACACTGTTCGAGACTATCGAGTCGTTCATCCAAAATGCCAAGTATGACAGTGAAAACGGTCATTCGATTGCTGCCTATTGTGTCATTCGAGATCTGTCACAGGCACTGTTCCATGTTGATTTCGAAGAAGATGCATCGAAATGGCAAGTCCTGACAATCGAGAAAATACACGCATGTGCGTCCGAGTTATTACAGGCAAATTCCAGAGCACTGCAACAGCAAGGCAGTGACGTTGAGTACTTCATCAAGAAGCCAACGGCCTCCCCACATTAGGTCACTCCTCTTTGATCTATAGAACCAACCAAGCACCCCACTTTTGGGCGCTTCCGGTTAAGTGTCAGTATCTCTCGCTGACCTCTAAAGTCCCCTTCTGATGATAACCAAACAAGTGGGTAGGTAGAACACAAGAGAACAAGGTTTTAGAACTCGGGGATCGCAGGCACGTCAACAAATACATGTCTCGTGGTTTGGAATGGCGAAAACACGAAATCCGCCCTCTTTTTCTCCAATTCCTCGTTGAGTAATTGTAGCACAGTAAAGGGGATGCTGCTGCTAGAGTGATTCAATTACCCCCTATCGACTTCCACCGATTCTTGCAATGATTAACCTGCTATCGAAATCGAACCTTACAAAAGTTTGGGAAGAGTGAGGTTGGTGCCGCCGCTTTTGTTTGTGCGTCAGACTTGTTGCTCTTCTGGCTTTGGCAGGATAACGCGGACTTTTTCGATGCGCTGGCCGTGCACGCGTTCGACTACAAACTCAAGACCGCCGGCCGAGACTTTCTGCCCGACATCCGGTAAGGAACCGACAAGGTCGTAGATGTACCCTCCGACAGTCTCGAATTCTTTCTCCTCCAACTTCAGATCGAGTTGATCGGATAGATCGTACATCGAGAGATTCGCCGAGACAACAAATTCAGTGTCGGATACTTTTACGATATCGGCTTCTTCGGAATCATGCTCGTCCTGTATGTCGCCGACAATCAATTCCAGCAGGTCCTCCAGAGTCACAAGTCCGGCAGTACCGCCATACTCATCGACCACAATCGCCATGTGAATTTTCTGGATCTTGAACTCCTCAAGCAATTTCGATAACTGCTTGCTCTCCGGAACAAACAGCGCCGGACGCGCTATACTGGTGACATCGGTGTCTGCCGAAGGTAGTGGGGACTGCTTGAATAAGTCTTTCACGTGCAGAATTCCCACTATGTTGTCAATTCCGTTCTTGCACACCGGCAAGCGTGAATAGCCGGTTTCAGCCACGACTTCACGGACCTCGGCGAAATTGGCGCCGGCTTCAAGAAACTTGATTTCGATGCGGGGGATCATCACTTCGCGAACTTCCGAATCGGCCAGATCAAACACGTTGACGATCATGTCACGAACGTTTGGCTCCATCATCGGCTCATCGATTCCGGCAGAATCCGCCAGTTCTTCGATCGCCCGCTCGACGATTTCCTCCTTGCGTTCGTCAAGATCCTGCTTGTCGATCAGACTGCTCTTGAACTTGATGATTGAGGACACCGCCGGCGAAGCCAACGCCACAAATCCCTGCAACAGCCAGGCTTTTGAAGCAATGATATCAAGCTCACGTTCTTGCTTGAGATTCGGCGCGATTACGGCCACCAAAGTCGTGTACACAAACCAGCCGATAACTATCAAGGCAACCTCAATTGCATATTTCTGAAGATTCGGCACTTCAAAACTCGAACCAATCAAAAACCACAAAATTGTCGAAACGATCAGCGATCCCGATTGAATCAGCGTGGCGGTGACCGCCAGGCGTTTCAAATTGTCAATCAAGCTCTGAACTGACTTTTTCTTCTTTTCCGGTAAAGATTCAATGAATCGCTTCTCGTCGTGGTCGGACAGATACAGACCGCCGGCAGCCACAGCAAACACATACGACAAGTAGTAGAGGATGAGAATGGCAAAAAATGCAGCAATAAATATCATCGCCGGCCTCCGGCATCCAACAGAGCCAGATATTTGTCTTCCTTGGCGGCCATAATCGCCCGCTTCTGCTTTGTCGGATGGTGG
>CAUJJY010000308.1 GCA_963205155.1 Candidatus Zixiibacteriota bacterium
CTGATGCCCCATCAAGAGTTGTGATCGACTTGATGACTGTGTAAGCGCGGAAGATCTGAATCTCGTCGACAAAGCGGCTGACTGTTTTGATCAGGTCGTCGATGGTCGATTGATCTACGGACTCGCAGCGAGTGATCAGAACTATTTGGCAGCGACGAATTGCAGAGATGCCTTCGCGCATCGGACCGGCCGGCAGAGACATACCGTTGCCGAAGGGGTTGGTGGCGTCGATCAGGACGATGTCGCACTGACGGGCGATGCGGCGGTGCTGAAATCCGTCGTCGAGCAAAGCGAATTGAATTTTTTCTCGAGATACTAATTCTGTTCCAGTTGCGAGACGATTGGCACCAACACCGAACCATGCACGGGGCAACTTCGAAGCCATTAGTGTAATCTCATCCCCGACGGAAGCGAATTCCGGTTCGGATATTTGGCTTCCTCGGAAGACGACTGGATGATCCTCGTTACCAGATCGATATCCACGGCTAAGAATCGCGGTGGTGAATCGTTGCTGCAATCGTTCGGCGATCAGAATTGTGATCGGCGTCTTCCCTGTTCCGCCAGTGGTTAAGTTACCAATAGAGATCACCGGACAGTTCAGTTTGTGGACTCTGAGGATCCCGCAAGTGTAGCATGCACTCCGCAGCATAACGCCAAAGCGATATAAGAGTGAGATCGGCCAAAGGACAATCAACAATATCAGCAGCGTTGGCGTCCGACGTTTGCCGGAATGAATTTCCGAGATGTTAAGGCGGAGGTTAGTCATTGTTTATCAAGGACCTGATGCGGTCAATATACTCATCGAGGATGTGTGAAGACGATTGGCGCAGTTGCAGTGCCCTGGCGGAAAAATCTTCGCGGCTGGTCTTCTGCGACAGGATTTGGCGAACAGTTTTCTCAATGGTTTCTGGATCAGATATCTCAAATCCCATTTCAAATCTACTTAGCAATTCGTGACCGCGCAATTGGCCAAAGTAGTGGGTGCCATATAGTACGGGACATCCCGCCAGTGCCGGTTCAAGCAAATTGTGCCCACCGATTGGGGCCAGCGTGCCTCCGACAAAGGCGATGTGGGAGAGATGATAGACGGCATTGAGTTTGCCGATCGAATCCAATAAGAGCACTTCAACATCGGTTGGTGGCGGACCTTTGCTCAACAGCTGGTACGAAAGGCCACGCGAGCGGAGGATTTGCTCAACTTCATCGACGCGCTCCAAGTGACGAGGCGCGATGATAAGCCGCAAGTCGGGGATAGAGTTTTTGAGACGAATGAAGGAATCGCAAAGAACCTCCTCTTCGCCCGATCGTGTTGATCCGCAAGTGAAGACGACTTTATTGCCCCATGCCGACAATGTGTTTTTGAGCTGGTTGAGCAGGCTTTCGTCGGGTGGAAGATAGTCCTCCTTGATCGATCCGATGATTTCGATGGGCGCCAGCTCTCCGGCAATCTCGCGCAACCGCTTGGCATCGTCAGCTCCTTGCATCAGTAGGAGCGTACAACGGCGAATCAGTGGTGCAAAGTACGGTCGGAGAGCGCGATAGCGGCGAAACGAGCGCTCGGACATACGACCGGAGATTTGCGCGACCGGGATGGAACGCTCGAACGACTGTTCCATCAAGACGGGCCACAATTCGGTTTCGACGAGAACAATCAGTGTCGGATTAAAATGTGTCAGGGCACGATTGACATTGCCCGCTGAATCAAAGGGATGGAAGAAGACGACATCGGGACGTACTTGGGCTTGCAGGGCGCGCGTTCGTCCGGTAGGTGTCGTAACCGACAGGATCACCGGTGAATCGACGGCCCGCTTGAGACGTTCGATTACCTTGAGCGCAATGGTTACCTCCCCTACCGATGAGGCTACGAGCCAGATTGGGCGTTCAGAAGAGCTGACATGTGGAAGGCTTAATCCCAGCCGCTCGACATCGTGTTTTCTGCCAAAGGGTCGCAACAGCAACGCCAGGAGCGAGGCAGGTGCGACATAACAGCACGTGAGGCAGACATAGAGGAACTTCATGGCGACACCAACTCACAGATCAGGTTTGCCGCCCGGTCCGAGGCACCTTTATCACCAAGGCGATGACGAACCGCGGAAAGTGCCTCGACGACTTGGGATGATGCCTGACTGTTGTCGAGCATCTTCGAGCAGTAGGCTGCAAGATTAGCCGGTGTCATTTGATCTTGAAGATACTCCGGCACGATTTCCTTACCGGCGACGATATTGACGAGCCCGACGTTCTTGAGCTTGATAACGCGGCGGGCAATCTGGTAGGTTATCCAACCGGTGCGGTAGACGACACAAAAGGGTCGGCCGCAAAGGGCGGCTTCGAGAGTCGCCGTTCCAGATGCGACAATTGCGACGTCGCAATGACGAAGCAGGCTGTGGCGGTCTTTCGCGACATGTTCGGGCGTTA
The DNA here is from genome assembly GCA_963205155.1 of Candidatus Zixiibacteriota bacterium. Lineage (GTDB taxonomy): Bacteria > Zixibacteria > MSB-5A5 > CAIYYT01 > CAIYYT01 > JADJGC01. The sequence goes on from CAUJJY010000308.1 coordinate 2,416, forward strand.
CTCCGACGCGCGACTCGATGGCGCGGTAGGTTTCAACACCCAGCTCTGGGCGTACTGCGGTAAAAGCTTTGATCGATCGACCGGAATCTTGAAGTTGCTTGACCGCGCGCAGCATGATCTCGTAATGCTTTCCTACCTCGCCGGCCCTGGAACCGGGCAGTAGTGCGACAATTCTTTCAGCTGAATTGAGATGATGAAGGGAGCGAAAGTCGGTATCGGTTAAGTGATCATCGACGTGGTCGAGAAGAGGATGGCCGACGAACTCACAACGAATGCGCTCCGGATTGAATAACTCTTTCTCAAACGGCAAGATCGAGAGCAGGAGATCAACGTTGGACTCGATTTTGGCAATCCTGCCCTTCTTCCACGCCCACACCTGTGGGACGATGTAGAATACGGTCTTGATTCCACGCCGATGGCATTGTTCGGCCAGGCGCAGATTCATTCCCGGATAATCGACGAAGATTGCAAGGTCAGGTTTACGGCGATCAATTTCGGCGAGCGTCTGTTTGAAGATTCGGCGGAAGTGGAGTATACGTTTCGCCACTTCCCAGAAGCCGGCAACAGCGAGGGAGCGCAGATCGAATAGCAGTTCGACATTGCGAGATCGCATTAATTCGCCGCCCAAGCCAAAAAACTGAAGCCCGCTGATGCGGGCTTGAAGAGCTTCGAGAAGCGCGGCGGCATGCAAGTCGCCAGAGGCCTCGCCGGCGGAGATAAACACGGTTTTCATGAGAAGATGCGGTTGAGATTCTCCATCGCCGTCTGTTCGATCCGTTTCGCCAAACTCAACGCGGCGGTTGCGTCCTCGCCCGAAATGCGCACCGCTGTGTCATTGATTATGCAGTCAACGAAAGAACTGATTTCAGCGGTCAACATATCATAATCGGGATAGCTCAACTGGCGGAACATGATTTTGCGGCCGGTGGCTTCATGTTGCAAGGCAGGCAAATAGCCGGGCCGGGCGGATTCTTTCAGCGGCGCGAGCAGGAAGTGTTCGCCGGTCTTGTTGAGCAAGTCCAACGAGAGATAGTTATCGCGGGCGAAGAAGCGCAACTTACGCATCTTCTGCACGGAGATGCGTGAAGCCGTAAGATTGGCAACCGTTCCATTCGCGAACTCGATACGGGCGTTGGCAATGTCGGGCATATCGGAGATCACGGCAACGGCGGAGGCGCGCACTTCTCGTACCGGTGCTTTGACATGCGCAAGTATCAGGTCAATATCGTGAATCATCAATTCCAGGATAACGGCGACTCCGAGTCCACGGGCAGAGAATTGCGACAAGCGATGTCCCTCGATAAACCGTGGTTGTTCGGGCAAAAGCTTGAAACCTTCGGAAATTGGATTGAAGCGCTCAATGTGGCCGACCTGGAGTTTCAGGTTTTTGGCGCGTGCCAGCGTGCAGATTTCCTCGGCGTCTGCGACTGTTGAAGCGATTGGTTTCTCGACGAGGCAATGCTTGCCCGCAGAAAATGCGCGTACTGCCTCTTGATGGTGCACTTCAGTGGGTACGACAATCGAAACGGCGTCGACCAGACTCAACAACTCTTCGATGCTGGCACAAGCCCGACAACTATTCTTTTCGGCAGTAGCGTTAGTCTTCTCGGGGATGATATCAAAGACACCAGCAAGGATGGCATTGGGAACGCTTGCCAATTTCTCGGCATGAACGCGGCCCAAGTGACCGCAGCCCACAACGCCGTAGCGCAGTTTGTCGGTCATCGACTGATTCCGCGCTCGGAATTGGCAATGAAATCGAGCACGAGTTGGACTTCGGGGATCAGTTCCATTTCCGCCTTGATCCGTTCGACAGCTTGAGTGGTGTTGAGTTTGGAGCGAAAGATCATGCGAAACGTCTTCTCGAGAGCCGCCAGTGTTTCGGGTGCAAATCCGCGGCGCTTGAGGCCAATTTGGTTGATACCCATCACGATTGGCGGTTGTCCGCCGTAAAGCGAATACGGCAGAATGTCCATTGGGACGCGACAGGCGCCACCGATCATCGCGTGGGCGCCGATTTTGACAAATTGGTGTACCGGTACCAAACCGCCAAGTGTCGCATATTCGCCGATTTCAACGTGCCCGGCAAGATTGACAGAGTTCGACATGATGACGTTGTCGCCGAGAATGCAGTCGTGGGCGACGTGGGAGTAAGCCATCAAGAGACAATTGGCGCCGACGCGGGTTTCGCCGCGATGGTGAGTGCCGCGATTTAGCGTGGCAAATTCGCGAATGACGGTGTTGTCGCCGACAATAAGCAGAGTTTCTTCGCCGCCAAATTTCAGATCTTGCGGCATAGTGCCGACGACCGCGCCATTGTGGACCTTGACATGACAGCCAAGGCGGGCACCGGATGCAATCAATGTATGCGGGCCAATTTCACAGCCATCGCCGA
>CAUJJY010000309.1 GCA_963205155.1 Candidatus Zixiibacteriota bacterium
TTTCGCCCTTGAGATAAGGTTGCAATGCGTTGTTGTTGATCTGTGTCGCTACCGGCGTCATTACGAACACCGTCATCACCAACGAAATCCCCATGATCAACTGTGAAGGCGGCAACTGGTTTGTACCCAATGCCTGCCGCAAAAACGACATCACAATTACAATTCGAATGAACGACGTCGTCATCACCAGTATCGACGGCGCCAATGCCAGTACTGTCATCAGTAACACGATCTGCAATGTCGTCGACAATCCCTTGCCGTCGGTAGTCTGACCGCCGATTGAAATCGACACCTGCGGCACAGACTGTGCCATCAGTTCCGCGCTGCCGATAGCCAGCAGGAAGACAATGATCGCGATTATGCGCCACGAGAGCCTCATACGTCGACTCCCTTTTGCTCAATCGCAGCACGTGGCATCAGCGATTCTTTGGCTTGTCTCAAGAACTGTCCGAACTTGGTCGAGTTGCGCGCAACCTCGCCCAACTTGGCGGCTGGTGGCGGCGCGATGTCAACATCGCACAGCTTGTTGATGCCGTTTTCCGTCGCACCGAGAAGAACATGCTTCTCCCCGATCTTAATGACATAAATCGCCTGCTTGGGTGTCAGATGTCGTCTCTCGACAACTTTGATAAGCTCACCGGTAACCGGTGACTTTCCAGTAGAATAACGCTTCATCACCCAAACCGAGGCGTAGATGATGATGATGATCAGTAGCAGCGCTCCAGCCAGTTGAAGCAGGGTCGGGCCCATTTCACTGGTGAAGTCGGGGACTTGCTCTTCCTGAGCAAACAGTTTGACACTGCAGAACTGAATCAGCGATCCGATGCTGAATATAGTCCATTTCATGTTATAAGCTCTTTAGTCTGTCTTCGGGCGAGATCAAACTTGTGACCCGCAAACCAAAATTCTCGTCAACGACGACGACTTCACCTCTCGCTACAATTTTGTTGTTTACCAATAAATCCACCGGCTCACCGGCAAGCTTGGTCAATTCCACGACCGAGCCCGCGCCTAATTCCAATATGTCGCGGATACTCATTTCGGTTCGGCCAAGCTCGATGGCGACCGGAAGTTTGACGTCCAATAGAATGTCAATGTTCTGTGTCTGGCTGGGTGGCTGTACTCGTTGGAAATGATCAAACTCGACTGGTTGAACCGTCGGTCCTCCCATTGCACCGAGTCGCGTGGCGTCTTCCGCCTCGACGCGCGCCAGTTCCGCCAACATCGCCGCTTCAACTTCATCATCCACTGACGAAGACGAAGATATCTGGTCCGCCGGTATCGATTGCGGTGTCGCCTTGACCGGTGCAGCATCACTGCCGCTGCCCAGTGGCGGTCCGCCTAAAATCGAATCATCATCCAGCGGTGTGTTCGGTGTGATCTCATCTGCCATCTATGGTCTCCTATTCCTCGGCGCGGCCGGTAAGCTGAAATCCTGTCTTCCGTCCGACGATGCCGGGGCGAGCAAAAAACTTCTTTCTTCCACGTACATATATTTCCAGGGGTTCTTCAATCCGCTGGTCCAGCTGGACTACATCTCCGACTTTGAGGGAAATGAAGTCGCGCACGGTCAAAGTCGCCGTCCCCAGACTGGCTGTTATTTCTGCCTTGACATCCTGCAGATTCGTCGCATTGAGAAGGCGATTCTGCTCGATATCCCCCTTCTTCGATTGATCCGCCCACGTGTTGCCGACCAGATCTTTCATGATCGGTTCAAGCGTGACGTAAGGGTAGCAGATTGTCAGCAACCCGGAATTGCCCAGCATCTTGATCTGAAATCCGATCACGATCACGGTCTCTCCCGGCGGTACGATCTGCACGAACTGCGGATTGGTCTCAAATGAATGTTGGCGAATTTGCACCTTGACCACCGAAGCCCAGGTTCGCTCAAGTTCCTTAAACACATTTCGGGAAATTTTCGCCAGAACAGCTTTCTCAATACCGGTCAATTCGCGCTCGGTCTCCATAATGCGACCGACCCCGCCAAACATGCGATCGATGAACAGAAACGCCAGTGTCGGATTGAAGTCGACCAGGCACCGTCCTTCCAGCGGCTCAAGCGTAATCGTGAAAACATTCGATGGATTCACCAATGACATGATCAGTTCGGAATAAGTGATCTGGTCAACGCTGACCAGTTCGATATCCACCATTGCTCGCTGAATTGCCGAGAGGCTCGAACCAAGGTGTCCGGCAAAGTTGTCATGAAGATTCTCTAAAGTGCGAATCTGGTCTTTGGAAACTCGATTTGGATGCTTGAAGTCATAGGCAACCACCGAACGCATCGAATCGTCCTGGCGCGCCAGCTTGGGATCAACCTCGTCGGAGGTTGATACCGTCGATAACAGGGCATCAATTTCGTCTTGTGAAAGAATCTTCGCCACTTCGCTTCTACCTTCTCAATTATCTACTGCAACACAAAGTCAGTCAAATACACAGCCGTCGCCTGCGCCGGCGTAGTAAAGCGGTTCACGACCGCCAGAATTTGGCGGCGCATATCATTGCGAACCTTGATGTCGGCCAATTCGTCAACCGTCTTGGATGACAAAATGGTTATCAACAAGTCCTTGATCTTGACGGCTTTCTCCTCGAATGCCTTCAAGTCCTCCGGCGATGCAACTTCAAAACTCACACTGCACGAAAGATACCGCGTCCCCTGCGTCTCCGCCGGGTTGACGACGATGCTTTCGACCGTGAAGAATTGATTCGTACCCGCCTGCTCTCCTTCACCACCGCTACCGTGGCCCGATGAAGCTTCTTCATGCTTCTCTTCCTTGACCGGTTCCGCTTTCACCGGCTCGGCCTGCTGTTCTGTTGGTGCATCGCTTGCCATCATCGGCTTGAGAACCTTGAGGGTAAGCAGATACGCCGCGGACACAGCCACCAGTCCGATGAGTCCGAAAATTGCCACCTTCGTCAGAGTCGCTGCCAGATTCGGAGGCAGCAGGCTCTTCTTTGCGGCGGCCGGTTGTTCGGCTACCTCGGTCTTCTCTTTGATATCCGGCATAATCCGCTTCCTATGCTTCCCGAATCGGAACTGATTGGTATCCAACCAGTGTCGACCGCTTGTATCGGGTTACCTTATCAATGATCTCTTCCGAGTTTTCTTTCACCATGATCTTCTTGCCGGTCGTCAAGCTGACGATCGTATCCGGAATCTCTTCGACGAACTCAATGAGATCGGCATTGATGACAATGGCGGTTCCATTCAATCGTGTGACCTTGATCATTTATGCCTCAACTCATTATCTCTTCAAGTTAACCAGATCGTCAAGCATGTTGTCGGATGTCGTGATCACACGGGCATTCGACTGGAAACCACGCTGGGCGATAATCATGTTCGTGAATTCCTGCGCCAGATCGACGTTGGCTGATTCCAGCGCGCCGGAGGAAATCGTCGCCGATACCGTCTCGCCGGCAACTCCTTCGATACCTTCGCCGGAGTTGGCCGAGGTCTGGAACAACGACTCGCCGGACTTCAGCAGACCGGCTTCATTGTTGAAGTCCGCCAGGGTTATCTGGGCAAGGTTTCTCGATACACCGTTTGTGAAAATGCCGATGATCAATCCGGTCGGGTCGATGGAGATCTTATCCAGAATTCCCATGCCGTAACCATCTTGATTGATCGCTGCAACTGTCTCCACACCGGAAAATCCAGTTAAACCGTCGTACTGCCCCGAAGTGCCTGCGAACAAGTCAATCTCTGCCAACTGTGCGCCGTTATTCGGGTCAAAAATGAGTCTGTCGGCTCCGCCGTCAAAACTCCATCTTAACAACGAACCATTGGCGTTGAACTCCACGGTTCCCGATCCGCCCGCTGATATAATCTCTCCACCCTGCAATGATGATTCCCAGTACCATTTATTTGGCTCATGCGACTTAATGAAGTTTGTCATCAGGGTGTGTGTACCGCCGAGAGAATCAAATACCGTGAGCGAGGTCGCCTTGGCTGTGTCCTTCGTAGTTATCGAAGCTGTTCCCGCCGTCAAACCCGTGTCAGCCGAACCGACTGTCACACCACCGCCGCCCAGACCGGTTACTCCCGTCGCCAAACCAGTCGTCTGGCTCGTGGTAATTCCGAGAATCGTCGAGACCGGCGTACCGCCGACCGAAGGAGTAAACACGTCGGTCGCGACCAGGTTGTGGTCGGTGCCGTTATTCACGGTAAACGCTGCCGCAGCGGCCGCTCCGAAAATGCGATTCGCGATGTCGCCAAGGACTGCTGCGTTGGTTGCGACTGTGTATGACGCTCCCGCTTTTGTCCGTTCAATTTGGATTTCACCGCCAACAAGGCTGGCGTCTATACCATCGATGATGTCAATGGAATTGACCAGTTCATTGATGGTCGAGGTCGTGGTGAGTCCGGTAATCGTGATCGGAGATCCCGTGTCAACCGTCAACG
>CAUJJY010000310.1 GCA_963205155.1 Candidatus Zixiibacteriota bacterium
ATGCCAAGTGATGTAAACAAGTATTTCTCCGAGGCTGATTTCGAGGCCATCAAAAGCGCAGTCGCCGATTGCGAATCGCGTACTTCCGGTGAAATCGTTATCCGCTTGACTGCACGTTCGCACAACTGGCTGCTCGACCGCCTTGTTGCGGCCTCCTTGACCGCTGTCATCGCGATGGCCGTGTCGCTGTTGCTCACTCGCGAACATAATTGGGGAGTCTACTACGACTTCACCCAGGCGACACTCTGGACAATAGTCGGCTTCGCCGCTGGATTCTTTGGTATCGGCGGCATCGTCGGTAATCCTGCGCGCCGCCGCCGAATCGTATGGGATCGCGCCCTCCAATTGTTTTCAACGTTGACGCCAACACGCGGAAGCACTGGTGTCCTCATTTTCGTCTCACTCGCTGAGAAATCAGCGGTTATTATTGCCGACAAACAGATTGCGTCCAAGGTCGATTCCACCTATTGGGATTACCCGCAGTCGATTATGCAGAAGTCTATGGCAGAGAATCGGCACAGCGAAGGCATCATCAGCGCCGTGCGTGAAATTGGCGCCAAACTTGCCGAGAACTTCCCACGTTTGTCCGACGATACAAACGAACTCTCCGACCGTCCCGAGATTATCTGATAAGCCACGGAGACTGCTGCCCCCTTTTCTCTCTGGCAATCTCGCCCCATTTCCCTATATTATGGTCGATGATATTTGTCCTTAATCCTTTATAGGAGTCCTCCATGGAAGATTCGTTACATAAAAACGCGGTCGAAGAATTCTATCTTAAGCACGGTTTTGCCACTCGCGCGCTTCACGCCGGCGAGCATATCGCCGGGCATCATTCGAACGCTCACACCGTGCCGATATATCAGACTTCAACCTTCGTCTTTGACAACGCCGAGCAGGGCAAGAAGCTTTTTGCTTCCGAGGACAGCGGCTTCATCTACACCCGCCTGGGAAATCCCACAACGCTGACTGCCGAAGCTAAACTCAACGCACTCGAAGGCTCCGGCGCCAAGCTTGTTGATCCCGAAAATGTCCGCATTTCCTCACTGCTGTTTACCTCCGGCATGGCCGCCGTCTCCGGAATTGCTCTTGCCTTGCTGAACCAGGGCGACACGCTCATTCGCGGCGACGTCGTCTACGGTTGCTCCGACAGCCTGTTCGAACACGTCTTGCCGAAATTCGGCGTCAAATCCGTCAGCGTCGACACTTCCGACCTCGACAAATTCCGCGTCGTGATGCGCGCTAATCCCAAAGCCAAGGGCGTCTACTTCGAAACGCCAACTAATCCGACCATGTCCATCACCGACATTCGCGAGCTCTCCCGCATTGCCAAGGAGATCAATCCCGAATGCCTTATCATCGTCGATAACACCTATGCGACGCCCTACCTCCAGCGTCCGCTCGAATTGGGCGCCGACGTCGTCATGCATTCCACGACAAAATACATTTCCGGGCACGGACACGTCATCGGCGGGGCAGTCATTACGAATCATCCCGAGTTCAAGGACAAACTTTACGGCATCATGAAAGACGTCGGCAGTTGCCCGTCTCCATTCGATAGTTGGCTAATCTACCTCGGTCTCAAGACCCTTTCCTTGCGTGTCGACCGTCATTGTTCCAATGCCATGAAAGTTGCCGAACACCTTGAAAAACATCCGATGATCAAACAGGTATTCTATCCCGGCCTCCCCAGCCATCCGCAGCACAAGCTCGCAAAATCACAGATGTCCGGTTACGGCGGAGTCCTTGCTTTTGAAATGAAAGACGGTTACGAAGTCGCCCGTCGATTGATGGACAACATCAAGATATTCACGCTCGCTGTCAGCCTTGGTTCCGTCGATTCGTTAATCCAACACCCGGCTTCGATGACCCATGCCGGTATCGCTGCCGCAATCCGTCAAAAGATCGGCATTACCGATGGCCTGGTGCGCATTTCTGTCGGCTTAGAAGACGCAGAGGACTTGATTGCCGCTCTCGATGCCGGCCTCGCCAAAGCTGCGGAGCTTGCCGGCAAGCCCAATGTCGTCACCGCATAAACTCGGGCAAATGGTAGACTAAACTTGTAGGGCAGGTCTACTTGGAGACCTGCCTTGTTTCTGTAGCTCTGACTTTAATCGAATATTCAGCGGTCACACCTCGCCCCCTATGGATAGTTTACAAATCCCCGGACAGTGTCATCCTGAGCGGAGCGAAGGAACTGTTCCTGTAGAATTGTGAGGCAGTTCTCTTTGGAGACCTACCAGCTTCTTGTGGATCCGATTTCTAACGGCCTTTAATAGTCACCCCTCTCCCCGTGAGAGTGGGGTAGAGGTGAGTACAAAAAAAACGGGCACGCCGTCGCGCACCCGTCGTAACACTAAAATCTCTCGAAACGTCTAATTCTTCTTCTTGAACTCCTTCATGAATTCAACCAGCTTCTCCACCGCCTCAACCGGAACCGCATTATAGGTCGATGCACGCAGTCCGCCGACCGAGCGATGTCCCTTGAGTCCGATGAATCCCGCTGACTTCGCTTCGGCAATGAACTTGGCTTCCAGTTCTTCATTCGCCATGCGAATTGTCACGTTCATGCCCGAACGGCTGTCAGGACGAACGGTGCCCTTGTAGTATCCGTCGGAATGATCAATCGCGCCGTAGATTAGCTCTCTCTTGCGATTATTGCGTTTTTCAACTTCCGCCATACCGCCAATCGAATCAATCCAGCGCATCGTCAGCATCGTGATGTATATCGGATAAACCGGCGGCGTGTTGTACAGCGAGTCTTCCTTGATGTAAGTCGAATAGCTCAAGATCTTCGGCAATCCCTGCTTCTGTTTCGCCGCAAAATCCTCTTTGATAATCACCAGCGTCACACCCGCCGGACCGAGATTCTTCTGTGCGCCCGCATAAATGAAAGATGTCTTTGTCACATCCATCCGGCGCGAAAGAATGTCTGACGACATATCCACTATCAACGGTACCTTTCCGGTGTCCGGAAGGTAACTCCACTGCGAGCCGAAAATTGTGTTGTTGGACGTAATATGAACATACTGCGCCGTTGGATCATATTTGATCTGGTCAGGCGTTGGGATATAGCTG
>CAUJJY010000311.1 GCA_963205155.1 Candidatus Zixiibacteriota bacterium
TGTCGCGCACTTGCAAGACTCCGATCAGTATGTACCTTGCTTGTAACTTCGGTTTGAAGGTCGTCAACATCCCGATCATAGCCGAAGAAGCCTTCGGCGTGCAGTTGATCAACCGCACCAACAAAGCCCCTAACGGCAGTGTTATTGGACTGATGATTGATGCCAACGAGCTGGCGCGCGTCCGCGAAGAACGCGCTACGCTATTGATGGGCAGCAAGGAAGAGCGCCTCGCGATCATGACCTACCACGACATCACGCAAGTCCGCAACGAACTCCGCTTCTGCCGGATGTTATTCGGAAAGCAGGGCTGGGAAACCGTCGACGTCACCCGACGCGCCATTGAAGAAGTCGCCGCAGAGATACTTGATCGACTTAAAATCAAAGTCGACACAACGCCGGAAATCTGATTTAACTGGGATTGGATTTGCTACGATCTTAATCGGGGCGAGCAGACTTGAACTGCCGACCTCTCACACCCCAAGCGAGTGCGCTACCAACTGCGCCACGCCCCGAATCGAGGGATGCTAAAATAAGCGATATCGGGCCGGAATACAATCGAATTTCGGAACTATTGCGAACCCGCCCCGCTCACAGTTTCGAGCCGTTCGGGCTGTTCAAAGTTAACGTGCGCTCCAGTTCCATCAGCTCTTTCTTGATCTGCGCCAATAACTCGATCAGCTTGTCTTCGCGGCGAATGTCGCGCGATGACTCCGACAACTTCTGGCGAGCCCCTTCGATCGTGTAACCTTCTTCATACAGCAGCGACTTGATGCGATTGACTAAGACAATCTCGCGCTTCTGGTAGGTGCGGTTACCACCGCGATTCTTCCGCGGGTGTAGCATCGGAAATTCCTTTTCCCAAAACCGCAGCACGTACGGTTTGACGTCAGTCATTTCGGCTACTTCAGATATGGAATAGTAAAGTTTCTCTTCGCCGTTCTTCACAGCATCACGCTCGCATTCTTTCTCTAACAGTAGACCTCGCTTTTGAGTTCTCGGCTCATCAGGTCACTTAGCGCTTTAGCAGGAGATTTCGAGTCGAAGAGGACTTCGTACACCTGACGGGTTATCGGCATCTCGACATTGTATTTCTCGGCCAATCGAACAGCAGCCCTGGTCGTCGGAACGCCCTCGGCCACCATTGTCATCGTTGACATAATTTCCGGAAGTTTCTCGCCCCGCCCAATGCGCTCACCGACAAAGCGGTTTCGGCTATGAAACGACACGCAGGTCGTCACCAAATCGCCTAAACCTGACAGACCGGCAAAGGTCTCCTCTTTGGCGCCCATCTTGGCGCCCAACCGCGACATCTCCGCCAGCCCTCGCGTCAGCAAGGCACCAACCGTATTGTCGCCGAGTCGCAATCCAAACAACATCCCTGCCGCCAGTGCAATAACATTCTTGAGCGCGCCGCCCAGTTCAACTCCAACTATATCCTCGGAAGTATAGACTCGAAAATTCGCCGTCGACATCAGATGCTGAACTTCGACCAGCGCCATGTGCCGTTTCCCGGCCGCTACCACCGAGGTTGGCACCTTACGGGAAACCTCTTCGGCGTGCGATGGCCCCGATAACACGACCAACCGGTCTGCTACCTCGTCACCCAGTACTTCACAAATGACCTCTGACACCCTCTTCAGCGTCGTGATCTCGATGCCCTTGGAAAGACTGACCACAATCGGCACGGCCTTGCCGGTCGATTTGATCTTTTCGCACACGCGCCGGACATTTTGGGTCGGAATCGCCAAAACTACGACCTCGCGATCGTCCATCGCCTCGTCCATGTCATGCGTAATCTGAATCTTCGTGTGGATATCGACACCACGCAACTTGGAGTTGTCGCGCCGGGTCAAGATGAGCTTTTTTACTGCCGCGGGATCATGTTTCCAGAGGATAACTTGGTTGTCTGTTTCGGCAAGCAGGTTTGCGATAGCGATTCCCCACCCTCCTGCACCTAAAACCGAAACTCTCGCCATACATCCCCGGACTTCAGGTTAGTCAACCAACTTCACAAAGTCTGGTCAACGGGATAACTTCTTCTCCTCACCCCGGACCAATCTTCGAATGTTTGCTCGGTGTGTGAATAATACAAGCAGAGTCACTCCGATGCAAGCGGAAAGTAAAAGCACTGACATATTTTTTGCCATTATGTACTTTTCGATTAGAGCAATCACTGAAAGTGTTACTCCAGCCGTCATCGATCCCAGCGACACGATCCGGGTCGCCGCAAATACGATTCCAAACACTCCCAGGCAGATCAACATCTCAATCGGAAGCAGTACAATGAACATCCCCAGCAGCGTATTGACGCCTTTGCCACCTTTGAATCTGGCGAATATCGGGAAGATATGTCCGGCAACCGCCGCTAATCCGCAAGCGATCGACAGCCATTCAGTGTTGGGAAACAACATCTTAGCCGTCAAAACCGGAATCACCCCTTTAAGCGCGTCAAGCAAACCCGCAATGATCGCCGCCGCCAAACCGGCTACGCGATAAACATTCGTCGCCCCCGCATTTCCCGATCCGTGTTTGCGGACATCAACCCCGGCAAACAAATAGCCAATGATCACCGAAAACGGAATCGAACCAAACAGGTAAGACCCAACAAGAATCAGCACTATTGGAAGAATAGTCATAAGTTTAGTAATCTACCTTGGGTGTGCGCGCCCGCCGTCCACGTCGGGCGCGTTTTGTCACGACGAGCATAGACAACCGCCGTGGGCAAACCGTGAA
>CAUJJY010000312.1 GCA_963205155.1 Candidatus Zixiibacteriota bacterium
ATGTTATTGAAGTCGTGAGCTATGCCTCCGGCCAACGCTCCCAACGATTCCAATTTCTGTGCTTGACGAAGCTGCATCTCCAACTGCTGTCGTTCGATCTCCTCGCGTCGGCGGTCAGTTATGTCTTGAGCCAGTCCGATCATACCAACGGCATTTCCTGATTTGTCGAGGACTCTCTCGCCACGATTAAGGATGTATCGAAATTCACCGTCAGGTCGGACAATGCGATAAGGTACGTCTTTGTACATCTCAACTTCGCCTTGGGTCCTTAGTCGGTCGCACACAAATTGCCGGTCGTCCGGATGAACAATTGCAAGAAAGTCCTCGATGGTAACCTCGGACGGTCGCGGGTTCAGCCCGGCGATTTTGAATAGTTGTTCTGATACAATCAGATTATTCGTGGCGAAGTTCCATTCCCAGCTTCCCGACTGGCCGATACGTTGTGCTTCCATAAGCTGACGACGATTTCGTTCAATCAGGTCGGCTGCCCTCTTCTGGTCGCTGATATCGAGCATCATCAAATGAACTTCTTTCCAGGTGTCTTCACTGCCGGGAGGGAACGAGATGGAAAGCAAAACTGTCAACTCTTTGCCCGAGAGTGAGCAAATCGGCATTTCCCAGACGCTGCGGTGGCCGCCGGTACTCAATTCTGCCAGAATGTTGGCGACTACAACACACGATTCATCCGTCAGCATCGCAGCGATCTCTTGATCCAATTGCTCGCGGCTGCTCGCCTCAAAGAGTTCCAATGTCGCCAGATTGACGTCAGTGATGTGCGATTGATGGATGATTTTGCGCAATGAATCCGCCTTGGTTATCCATTCAATTTCGGAAGCGGAGTTTCCCGAAGAATTTTGCTCAAGAAATGCGGCCCGGATATTTGAAAAGTCAACTACCCAGATTGGCACAGGCGCATTCTGGAAGAGATTGAGATAACGATCTTTTTGCAACTGCAGTTCATGTTGTGACTGATGAATTGCGAGAAAGTGACGGCGAATCAAATAGAAGAGGATTGCTGCAGTGACGATAATGAACAGCCAGCCTTTGATGGTTTGAATTACAGTAATCGATTCAGCCGCTTCAGACTTGACCAGCATTTCGGAAACAACTTGATCAGAGAAGAGAATGTAAAGGGAGCCGACAAACAAATATCCGAGAGCAATCCGTAGAGCGAGTGATTTCGACTTCTGCTTGTTCTGCACTTTACCGCCAAAGATAAACAGTTGTAGCCCGACCGGGTCGGTCCAAGAGAAAAGTCATTGAAAAAGCGACACAGGGTCCGGGAATGATTGTCTGTAATTGTATCGGCAGAGACGCGCAATGAATGACAACGAGAACAGTTGATTAATTGCTAGCTGTTTCAAATCAGAACGAGCGAGAAGACCTGACACTGCTCCAAAAGAAACGGCCGGTGCTAATCAGCATCGGCCGGAATCATTTCAGTAGAAAAGCGGTTAAGGTTTAATCGAAGCCTCAAGAAATCGGGGAGCTTTGCCCATGTCGACGAGCTTATATTCCCAAGTAGCTTCGGAACCCTCGACCTTAGTGGCGTTGGATTCAGCGATTACTCCCGGAAATTTGACGGTCAATTTCACCGTCCGGTTGGCAAATGCCTGCATCATCATTGCCTGCATCATTTTGGCCATGCCAGAGAAAGGATCTTCGCCAGACAACGAATCGGACGCACTATCGGGTGATGCCTCGTCAGCAGTCGGCTCGGCCGGAGGATTGAGGAAATTCTCCATTGAAGAGTCGCCGAAGTCGCGACTGAATTTCCAGTTGCCGGAAGCATCCTTTTCAAAGAGCGCCTCCTTCTTTGGAACCATTCCTTCCATCATCTCATCACCGCCCATGTTGGCGGTTATGCTCATCATCTCCTCAAGATTCGTAAACGAGTACTTGATATCATAAATGGCTGTTGAGTCGTCTTGCGACTCTTTAAAATCGACTAACTTCACGTTCTTTACGTTCTCAAGCTTCTTTTCAATGTCGGCGCGCTTGATGAATGAAAACATCGAGCTGTCCTGAACACTGTCGGGAACCATCTCGCCCATCATCTCCATTAGCCCGGTAAAGCCGCTTTTGTACATGACCATATGCTGGTGCAAAGTGCCCGATCCATCGGAGTTGAACTCCATTCGCTCGGCATAGTCGAAACAGCCGGCGGCCATAATAGCCACGGCAAAGACTAATAAGAGTCGAAAAGCCTTTCTCATAAGCCAAACCCTCCACAGATTAAACCACATGAATGTTCGTGTGAGCTACCTGGCAACGATAAACCGAATTTAAACTCGTAGCAAGGAGAATTTGCGAATCGTCGAGAAGCGAAGCTTGGTTCAGTGATCACTTCGGCGCAACCAGCTCGATCTTGATGCGATCGGGGTCTTCGAAGAAGACTCCGTAGTTCCCCCCTGCGAACGGGTGTTTGTCCAGATAGAGTAGGTTCACGTTTCTCCCTTGAAGTTTCCGTGCCAATTCGTCTACCTGTTCTCTCGAGCGGGCATGGAAGGCGAGATGATTAAGGCCGGTGCGGCAGCGGTGAAATGGCACATCAAGAAATCTCGCCTCGGTCTGGACCAGCACGATGTAGGTCTCGCCCAATTTCCAACTGCGGCCCTTGTCCCAAGACTGGTAGATGCTGTACCCGAGTTCCTCAAGCAACCAACCCCAGAATTCGACAGACCTGGAAAGATCGGAGACGTAGATTTCGACATGGTGAAGCAAGCCGGTAGTCATCGGGAAAAAGTATGAATTTAGTGTTAGTTCCGCAATTACTTCGAGTAATGGACAAAATGGAGAAAAGAAGTGACTTCTCGGGAAATCTTAGGAACTGGAATCGACTATACGGGTATAGTCTTAAGTTATCTGCCGAGCTGCTCGGAAAAGAGTTGGCAATAGCCGATAACAGTCCTATCAAGACACTTACGACTTTAGAGGTGACAATCGTGACGCAAAAAGCTGCAGTTGGATTACTCTTCCTATTGTTCATCGGAATCCTGTCGCCGAATGGTATACTGTTCGCCAAGGAGAAACCGGAATCTATTGGTATGCTCAACGGTGTTGTGAAGGACGCGGCGCGACTGAAAGATAAGGTTGTGTATGTTGACTTCTGGGCCTCGTGGTGCGGCCCCTGCCGCAAGTCTTTTCCATGGCTGAAGGAAGTCAGTGCTCGTTACGAGGAGAAAGGACTTAAGGTCATAACGATTAATCTCGATCGCGATCGAGCGGCAGCGAAGAAGTTCCTCGAAGAGTTGAAGATTCCATTCGAGGTCGTATATGATTCCACCGGTGCGTTGGCGGAGAAATTCGGTGTTGAGGCACTTCCCTCGTCGTATCTTTTCGGGCGGGACGGAAAACTAAGAAGCGAACATCGGGGATTCATCCCTGCCAATGCCTCGAAGATGGATGAGCTGATCAATAAGCTATTGATGGAAGGTTCGAAGAAGTGATGTATTTGAAGCGATCTGCAAAATGGTTGTCGTTCCTCCTGTTGCTGATTGCGGCAGCGTCTGTCAGTGGATGTGCTTCGATGGGGGTAAAAGTCTGGGAGCGTGACATCCTGGCTAAACCGCAAATGCAAATGGACGCGCAGGCCATTGACCGTTCGATGGATGATCATATTTACTTCAGTAAAGAAGCATCAAGCGGCGGCCGCGGATTTGGCGGCGGTGGGTGCGGGTGCAATTGAAGAAGCGGGAATCGATTAAATTTGCGGTCACCGCTCTTACCGCAGCGCTCATTGGCAGCAGTGCGGTTCATGCTGCAGATCAGGATCAAGTAGAATCTTCCCTCCTGATTTATTCCGAGAAAGACCGCGTCAGCGCCGCTGAAGGAATAGTCGGGATCAGCAAACACCTGCGCGGCGAGTTCTTGCTGGGACTGCGGCTCACCTATGACGGGCTGACCGGGCCATCACCAAACGGGGCGACGCCTTCCAGCAAGATTCAGACATTCACGCGGCCGTCGGGAAGCGGTTCTTACGACACACAGCCGGGAAGAACTCCGCTCGATGATACATTCAAGGATACACGCTTTGCTGCGGACGCAAGTCTCGGCCGTCCGATCGGGCGAATGACGCAAGTTTCGACTGGATTTCACCTCTCGACCGAACACGATTACTCGTCGTTCGGATTTAACGCCGGACTCACCCGCGACCTTTTCCAACGAAATACCACCATCGGATTGTCCGGCGCATATTCGCGCGATGCCGTCAAGCCCGAGGGTGGCGTTCCGGTTTCATTATCGACAATGCTGCCGCCAAGTGGTGATGGTGATGAACACGAAGGAGAAGATGACGATGGTGAAGGAGGCGACAGTCGGAACAAGGATGTCATCGATGCCGTCGTCAGCATTAATCAAGTTGTCGATCGCAGCACGATTGTGCGTTTGAATTATTCATACAGCCATTCGTCAGGATACCTGACCGATCCGTACAAAATACTTAGTGTCGTTCAAGATGCGAGTTCGCCAACGCCCGGAGCTCCGGATTCTTACATCTATGAAAAGCGTCCGACCGGTCGCAACAAGCAGGCTGTTTACGGTGAAGTCAGACGCTATCTCGGTGGGCATACCATCGATCTGGCATACCGATACTTTTGGGATGACTGGGGGGTAAGATCACACACGGCAGACATCTTCTTCGCCTGGCAATTCAAGAATGGCCATGCGATTCAACCGCACGTACGCTGGTATAGTCAGTCGGCAGCGGATTTTCATCGTTATTTTACTATCAAGGGTGAACCACTCCCGGAGAACGCGACGGCCGATAGCCGTCTGGCCAAGTTCGATGCGTTAACGCTCGGGATGGAGTATTCCCTGCCTTTCAATTCGGTATCGCGCCTTCGGCTCACCGGAGAATACTACACGCAAATGGGCGACACCAGCCCGCCGGAAGCCTTTGGCGAATTGCGCCAATACGACCTGTTCCCGAAGCTGAAGGCGTTCATGTTTAGAGTAGGGTTTGTCCGTGACTTCTAGTGTGGAGCAGCCATACAGTCTCGAAAGACGAGGGCAACATTGGGTCGTAAGCTTTAAGGCAATGGCGAGTCCATGCGAAGTCTTGATGGAGTGTGATCTTGAGAGCGAAGCCAGAGAACTGGCTTCGCTTGCTTTTTCGGAGGCAATGCGCATCGAATACAAGTTCAGCCGGTATCGGGAGGACAACATTGTCTTCAAAATCAATAATGCCAAGGGCGAACCGGTTAATGTCGATGAGGAGACATCCAAGCTGCTAAACTACGCAGCCGAATCTTTCCATTTGAGCGAAGGCCTGTTCGATATCACGTCGGGTCTGTTGCGAAAAGCGTGGAAGTTTGACGGCCAACCGGCTAACCCGGACAAAGAACTGATCAAGAAACTACTCAACCGGGTTGGCTGGGAAAAGGTCCGGTTTGACGGCAACGAGATTCGACTTCGGCACGGTATGGAGATTGATCTGGGTGGTTTGGGTAAGGAGTACGCAGTCGACCGAGTCGCTGACATTCTCTATCGACATCAAGCGGTTCCGGTGATGGTCAATTTTGGCGGCGACTTGCGAACTATTGGGCATCGGGCCGATACACCGCCCTGGGTGATTGGAATCGAAAAGCCGGACGAGGATGATTTCTCAATTGGGGAAATTCAGTTGACAGATGGCGCCGTCGCCACGAGCGGTGATGCCAGGCGTTTTTGCACCTACAAAGGAAAACGGTTAGGACATATTCTCAACCCGCGCACTGGTTGGCCGGCTATGAACATGCCGCGAAGTGTAACCGTGATTGCAGACTACTGCATGGCGGCTGGTTTTCTGGCGACGTTGGCGATGCTGTCGGGAAAGG
>CAUJJY010000313.1 GCA_963205155.1 Candidatus Zixiibacteriota bacterium
CACCGGTATGCTTGCCATCAAGTCCCCTGCATTTCCCTTACTATCATCTACACTTGGCACAAACAGTTTGTTTGCACTTCCTCGCGGTCCCCACCGGACCGGGGATAATGTCGACTCCGGAGGATAAATCCCCACCGCAAAAGTGCCAACCGCGCCGGCAATATGTATCGGCCCGGTACTGCCGCTAACAACCAAGCGCGCCCGTTTTATCATTCCTTTAAGCTGCGGTAGATCGGTCTTTCCCGCCAAATTTACAATGCCTTCGCCCAGTTTACCGAAGTGGACAGCAACGTCATCCGACTCCAGCGCCGAGCCAGTAACCACGATCTTATGTCCCTTCAAGGCAATCATACTCGCGAGTTCCACGTAGCGCTCAATTGGCCAGTTTGGCGCCGATCCATGCGAAAGCGGATGGATCAATACAAATGACTCCGTCTCGCTGATGCCAGATTGAGCCAATAGGCGGTCGCTGTTCTTGCTTTCGTCGGGCAGGACAGTTAGCAGCGGTTCAAGTCGCTTCAGTCCGCCATACTCCTGTTCCGCCAACTCGTAATTCAGATCCAATTCATGCTTGCCCGAATCGCGTCGATGCAGCTTGACCCGTCTATTGAAAAAGACGCTGTAAGCCCTTCGACTCGTCCCAATCCGGATCGGAATCTTGGCAAGGTACATCGCCAACGCCAGCGAAAGTCGCGGATAAAACAAAACCGCAGCATCAAAGCTCATTCGCTTCAGATCCCGTGCCAGCGCGTTAACCTCGTTTAAGCTGTCCAACGACCTTTTCGAGATAGCAACTACATTGTCAAGGTAACTCTCGCCGGCCAACAGCGGTGCCGTGTATTTAGCGGCCAAGAGTGATATCTGAAAATCAGGATGCGCCGCCTTCAATGAACGCGCGACCGGTAGGGTCAGGATCAGATCACCAACGGCGTCCGTCCGGCACAGGAGTATTCGCTTCATTGCTTCCGCAGTTCCCATAACTTCGCATACTTGCAGAAGACGTGAAATGACGAGAGCGATGCCAATGTGAATCCCGGCAATCCGTCGAGAAATCCCCGCTTGAGAATGTACATCTTCACCCAAATTGCGAACGGCTTGACAATCAGGTAATACCAGTGAAATGATTTCCCCGACTCAAACAGCATCTTCGCCGACAGCGCCGTATACCGGTCAAGCTTCATCAGATAGTGCGAAACATTCGGGTCAGTATAATGCAATATATGTCCCGGTAATGTCCCAACTTGCCCATCAATTTCAACTCTTTCATGCACTTGACTCGTAGTGAATCTCGCCTTCTCACGCTTAAACAAACGCAGGATGTAATCCGGATACATCCCGAATGAGTGATCCAACGTCCTAGAAACTGCGATTTCCGGTTCAAGCGCCAACCGTCAATGCCTTCATTACGAATTGCCCCTATTATCGCCTCGCGCAGCTGTTCATCAAGCTCTTCATCTGCATCAATCGAGAGTACCCAATCACCGGTAGCCTGATCCAAAGCCAACTGCTTGGCGGCGCCAAAACCCGTGAATGTCGTCGAAATCGTCCTGCACCCAAACTCTAGCGCTATGTCAAGGGTCTTGTCGCTTGAGCCGGAATCATTGATGATGATTTCATCAGCGTACTTTACCGATTCCAGGCAACGTCGGAGATTTTTCTCCTCGTTGTGCGTGATTATGATTACCGACAGCTTTGCCACTATTTGGCCTGCTTCAGCATGGACTGATCCGATAGATCGGCAATGAAACTTTCGACAGCCTTGGCGAGCTGTTCATAAGTGATCCCGTCAACGCTCTTCCAGTCGGGAGACCGGACAATCCAAACTCGTTTGGAATAAGGATACCAACGGGAAAAATTGAAATTGTTACCGTTATACATCGCCAACAGCGGGATATTCAGGTTGGCCGCAATGTGACAGATCGAAGTATCGACCGAGACCACTGCCTGCAAGTGACCCATCAGCGCAATCAGTTCCATGATCGACACCCCGGAAGGCAGCAGCGTCACATTTTCGCCGCCAGCCTCAAGTGCCGTTCGTGCCAGTCGCTGCTCATTCGGTGCATACGAGATCAAGAATTGAAGATTAGGATGCCGGCGGGATAATTCGCCCACCAGTTTGATAAACTTATCAAAACTCAAGGTGCGGTCCAGCTTTCCGGCCGAAACATTGAGCATGATCAGTGCGTCATATTGAGGGTTTCGAATCTGCTCCAGAAGCTGTCGGCCGCGCTCGCGTTGCTCTTTGCTTAAGGCAACTTTGCACTCCTCTACGCCCTCGGCCAGTCTGATCCCCAGCGGTTCCAATGTCGCGCGGAACATCTCGGTTATGTGCAGTCTGTGCGCATGATTCATTTTTTCAAGCGTGTAGTAGTCATAGTATTTGCGGAAAGATTCCTTGGCGATCCCGATCCGGTAAGCCCGCGGCGCACACATCATCG
This sequence comes from Candidatus Zixiibacteriota bacterium, assembly GCA_963205155.1. Lineage (GTDB taxonomy): Bacteria > Zixibacteria > MSB-5A5 > CAIYYT01 > CAIYYT01 > JADJGC01. Next base: position 2,439 of record CAUJJY010000313.1, read on the forward strand.
CGATCACCAGCGAAGTCACCGACGTACCCGTCATCAAGTCGATCACCACATCATAATTGCACTTGCGAATTTCTAGCACCGTCTTGATGATCTCGCCGAGCGACTTGCGCCAGATGTGTACTCGCTCGACCGTCGCATCGTGTTCGATGATCCGGTGATTTACTGCGGATGCCAGGACGCCGATCTTGATATCGCGCCGATGGTGTTTAAGTGTGTGAATCGTCGGCAGTGTTACAACCATGTCGCCAATCTTGTCCTGCCGCAAGATCAACACACTCTTGACCGTTTCCGGACTAAGAGGCTTGGATCGTCTCCGGCTCGGGCCGGTCAGCAGTTTTAGAAAGAGCCAGATGAACAGCCACTTGAACTGGATTTCAATCTCTTTTAGGAAGTGCGCCAGTCGCGGCGCCTTGCGCTCCAGTTTCTGTTGCATTATTCCTCTCGAATTGCAGATCGTATAAATGACGATAGACTCCGTTCATCCGGAGCAGTTCCTCGTGGCGCCCGCGCTCGACAATGTGTCCGTCCTGCATCACCAATATCAAGTCCGCATGCAGTATCGTCGACAGGCGGTGCGCAATGACTATCGCCGTCCGACCCTTCATCAGGTGGTCAATCGCTTCCTGCACCAGCCGTTCAGAATGAGTATCCAAGGCCGAAGTCGCTTCGTCGAATATCAGAATTTCGGGGTCCTTCATCAGTGCTCTGGCGATCGCCAGTCGCTGCCGCTCACCGCCGGAGACCATCATACCGCGATTGCCGATGACCGTGTCAAATCCCTTCGGCATCTCCATCACAAAGTCATAGGCGTTGGCCGCTTTGGCTGCCTGCAGCAATCGTGTTTCATCAATGCTCATCGCCGGGTAGGCAATGTTGTTCTTCACGCTGTCGTTGAAAAGAATCGTCTCCTGCGTGACAATGCCCAGCAGTCCGCGCAGCGACGTAAACGAAATCTCTGTGAGACTATGTCCATCCACCGAAATTGAACCCTTGTTCGGATCATGAAATCGGCAAAGCAAATCAACCAGCGTCGACTTGCCGCTTCCTGATGCGCCCACCAATGCGACAATTTGACCTTTGTTGACCGTAAAGCTAATATCGTGCAAGACCGGTTCGCCGGGATTATATTCGAAGCATACTTTATTGAAAACTATCTCGCCTTCGAACGACTTTATCTCAACCGGTTTGGCAATCTCAACTACTTTAGGCTCGGTATCAAGCAAATCGAAAATCCGCTGTGCCGCCGCCAATCCTTCGTTAATCTTGACGTGAACACTCGAGACCGACTTCGCCGGCGCGATGATCGAAAACATTGCCAGTACATAGAGCATCAGGTCATTCGCCTGCAGGAGTCCTTGTGCAAATACTTCGCGCCCTCCCCACCACAACACTATCACCACGGCCGCCACGCCCAGCAGTTCGTTAATCGGACCAGACACGAGTCGGACACGATTGATTTTCAACATCGTGCGGA
>CAUJJY010000314.1 GCA_963205155.1 Candidatus Zixiibacteriota bacterium
GGGGAATCGCTCCGTGTGCTGCGTGCCCATAGAGCCTGACTCTGACAATCATAATCTTGGACCGCGAGTCAGCAGAGGCTCGCGGTCTTTGTTTCAGGCGAATCGTAGCTTCTCAGTCGCATTGGCCATGTAGTCAGATGCAAGAAGGACGTTGCCGGTTGTGAACCCAATTCACCGTCTTTTGAAGGGCAATTTAGTCACTGCATTAGCCAGATGATCGGGAGCAAGATGAGCGTAGATCATGGTCGTCTCAATGTCAGAATGCCCCATCAGCTTGCTCACCGTCGGCAAGTCGACTCCCTGCATTACCAAATGGCTGGCGAACGTGTGACGGAGGGTATGCAGCTTTGTTAGATCCGGGATATCTGCAGTCTGCGCCAGCTTTATCAACTCCGTTCGCAGGTAGTTGTGCGACCTGCCTGCCTGCTGAACCGAAAACACAAAGTCGGAAGGTCCGGTCTTAGCACTTTTTTTTCTATGTTCAGTCAACAACTTTGCCAGTTCCCCGCTCATTGGGATTTCTCTCTCACCGGTCTTGGGCTTCCAGTCTTTCTTTGCCCTCACCCAGATCTTTGATCGTTTGAAGTCAATGTCTGACCAGAGCAAGTTCTCCAGCTCAGCCTTGCGAAGCCCCGTACTCAGAAACGTGAAGTAAACCGGGTACAATTCGCTTGAAGAAGCCGCAAGGAGCCGCTCACATTCTTCCAGAGTCAAGAATCTTACCGGCTTCATATCGTCTGTCTTGAGCGCTTTGACATCCTTGACGGGATTGTCTCTCAAGTAACCCCAGCGAATAGCCAGATTGAGCATTGCTTTTATGGCATCAAGCTCAAAATTAACCGTGCGGGATCTTGCACCGACGCGCGACTGGCCCGTAGCGCCCTTCTCGCCGTCCACCGGCTTGCCGTTAGCGTTTACCAAAGAATCACGGCGATAGGCTTTGTACCCTTCCAGCACCTCTGCACTTAGTTGTGAGACAGCAAGAACACCCGGCCGCTTCTCTCGCAGATACTCCTGCAGATGGTCCGTAACCGCCTTGTATCTTTCCGTAGTAGTGGGTCTGTGGTTAGTTCGATTATACTCGAGGAATCGTTCTACCAGCTTGTCGATGGGGATATCATGCTTGGTGAAGCCGAATTCATCTCGGGCGATCTTGACTTCCGCGTCTTTGAGAGCGAGTTCTGCTACTTTGCGGGAGGTTCCAACACGCTTTCTGATCCGATGTCCTTTGACCCGGACGTCGAGGTACCAAATGTTTTCGCGCTGATAAATGCGTGACATAGGCGTCTCCAGATGGACACAGATTGGGCACAAGGGTTATCTGAAGACAAAATAATACAATCTAATACGTTGTCAAGTAATGATTTAATATTGGCGGTAGAAAACACTATGCCGAAGGGGGGACTCGAACCCCCACATCCTTGCGGATACTGCGCCCTGAACGCAGCGCGTCTACCAATTCCACCACTTCGGCATTGGCTTGGGATTGCCAATATAGATTCTGTCAACCTAAATGCAAGCGAAAATTGACCCAGTCGTTACTGCCGCGTCTCGGTAGTCAATTGATACCGGACGATGCGATTATTGCCGGCGTCCGCAATATAGAGAATTCCCTCGAAATGACAGATGCCCTGCGGGCTGTTGAATTGCCGCTCCCCTGAACCCAATTCTCCAAACGCCAGCAGAGTCTCGCCGCGTCGGTCAAACTTGTAGAAATAGTAATCCCCCTGAAGCAGCGGATCGGGTGCATCCAGCAGCAAGTAGAAATTCGACTGATCGTCCACCGCGATATCCTTGTACGCCCGCGCTTGAAACGTGATCATCGGTGGCAATGTGTCGCCTTCCATGTACGGTGAAATCCAGTTCGGCAGACTAAATATCTGCACAGCAATATTGCCGGCCGCTTGAGCCAGTGCAATGTAATCTTGTCCACCGATCTGATAGGGGTAAAGATCCGACGGGTATCTCGTCAATCCCAACCCGACTCCATCACCTAAGAACTCTTCGGTCGGAAAATCAAACGCATTGAATCCGAGCACACGCCCAACCCAGAAATCAGTCAGATAATAATTCTTGAGTGGCGTGTTCGAGGCTGCAACCGACCAATACTCCGCATGCACTTCTCTTCCGTTGACAATCGCATATGGGAATTGTGCCTGGAATACCCGCTCGAACGGCGCGTTTCCGCGGAAACGCTTGCGGAAAACTGAATCGCCGTACCAAATCACGGTGTCTCTATCCTCTACCTGCTCTGTGCGTGAATAGTCACCACACACGATCAACAAGTCCAATCCGCGATCTTGCGAAATCGCCACAGGATGCACCACCGGATACTCCTCCAGGAAACTTCCATCGACATCGAGTTTCAGAACGCGGTCGTTACCTGTATCACAGATATAAATCTGCTGATCGTACCCGACATATACATCATTTGGTCGGTTCATTGCCCGCCCGTTCACTTCGGTCCAGATCGGATTAACCACTACATAGTTGGTGTCGATTCCGCCGTACACCGGAGCGGGCAAATCTGATGGCAACGGCGTCTTGTCGGCACAACCAAACATCATCGCGATTACTGTAACAATCAGCGCAACTCCACAGACTACTCTCTGCTTCATTAGAAACTCACCCCCAAGCCGAACTTGATCTGCCGTGGCGCCAGGTACTTCGTCGGATTATTCCACAGCGGCAGTTCGTATGACACTGGTGGCAGCTCAAACAGATTTCCGCCGGTGGGTATCGTATCGCCTTCGCGGTACTCGTCGCCCGTGAGTGGGTTGATCAGTGTCACGTTTTTGTGGTCAAGTATATTCGTTCCCTCGAGATAAAACGTGATCGTGTACTTTCCGGAGCGGAAGTACTTCTGGAACGACAAGTCGAGCGAATTCCACCACGGTCCGATCTTCGAATTTGTTTCGCCATCCGGAACATACTTAATGAATCCGAACTCATCAGTTGTCTGGCGATATGGCGTGTACCTCTTCCCGGCCTGCCCCCACGCTTTGATATTCAGATTCCAGTCGCTCGGCAAATTCATCCCCAGAAATTGCGGCTTCTTGTCGGCCGGTACACTGAAATTCGCTTTCAGAACGAACTGCCACGGCTTGTCCCAATCGAATGCCACGTCGTTGTAGATCTCTCCTTCTGATCTGGCTTGAAGCCCTCTTAAAATATCCGCCGGCAGCGAGCGTTCTCCCCGCGCTTTGCTGAAAGCGCAATTAGCTGAAAGACTGAATATATCTGTGTATTCGTGGAGATATTCCAACTCCACACCCTGGCTTGTCGCATAATCAAGATTGAAGTAGAGAAAATAGGTCTCATCCGGAAATCGCGGATCGGGCGCTACCGCCGTCGCAGCAATGTAGTCGCCGATGTACTTGATGTAACCGGAAATCCCGATGGCGCTTTTGTCATTGGGAAGATACTTCAATCCGACTTCGATATTCGTGACCTTCTCGTAATCCAACGCGGGATTGCCGTAGAGTTGATAGCTCGCCTGTGAAGGTGTATACAGCTTGGCATACAAGTATTGCGGCGCCGGCTTTCTGGCAAATCGCGAATACGATCCAAACAGCGTCAGATTACGACTTAACAAATTGGCAATTCCAAATCGCGGCGAAAATGTCCCGCGCGCCCGCCTGCCGAGAACCTCGTTGGTTTGCTCATTGAATTGCTGCCGCAAAACCTCGCTCAAAACTGAAATGCTGTCGTTCGCAAGCGCATCTTCAGCGTATTTTCCTACAAACCACAAATCATATCGGAAACCAAAATCAAAAACCATTCCCT
>CAUJJY010000315.1 GCA_963205155.1 Candidatus Zixiibacteriota bacterium
TGCCTGCCGACGGATATTCCGACTCACATCGAGGTGGATGTCAGCAAACTTGGAATCGGCGACGCGATTCACGTCGGCGATCTGAAGCTCGAGAAGATTGACATCGTCTCGGATCCACATCGCACGATCGTTTCGGTCCAGCCGCCGACGGTGACCAAGCTTCCTGAAGCCGGTGAAGCCGTTGAAGGTGCTGAAGCCGAAGAGGCGAAGGAACCGGAAGTCATTGCCGAGAAGAAGGCTGAAGAGCGCCAAAAGGAAAAGGAAGACAAGAAATAATCTGGTCTTTCAATCGAATCACAAACGGCCGGCAGATTTGTCGGCCGTTTTTTTTGAGGATTGTACCGACGCCAGCAAATATCTGCAAGAGACGTGTGTCTCCGAAATGTATCAGCATGGTACACAGCCAGTTACTCAAGAGTGACACAGTAAGACAATTGAGTGAAAGCACTTGACAGAATATCGAGTCAGAAGTATATTTATCACATAACTGATACATTGGGACTTCAATGATACCGATCAGTCTCGCCGACATGCTGTTTATCACTAGTTTAAACGCCTAAAGGGAAGGAAACCCAAATGAGATGCATACTTGCATTCCTGATGGTATTGGCGCTTTCGTTTCAAGTCTGCGCTGCAACAATTCACGTACCAGCGGATCAGCCGAACATCCAGGCTGGCATTAACGCTGCCGCAAGCAACGATACAGTTCTGGTGGCCCCCGGTACATATGTTGAAAACATCAACTTTTTAGGTAAGGCTGTCGTGCTGCTGTCCGAAGCCGGCCGCGATTTCACCTTCATCCATCCGGCCAACCCGAACGCTGTGATCGTTCGATTTGACAGCGGTGAAGACACGACTTCAGTCATCAATGGTTTCACAGTTCGCTATACCAACTATGCGTACGGTATTCTGTGCTTGAATTCCGGCCCGATCATTGAGAATTGCGATGTGAGCTACTGTGATGGACCCGGAGACGGAGGCGGAATTCGCTGCATCTATTCCGGTGCGAAAGTTCGCGGTAATCGAGTCCACCACAATACCGGCGAAGTTACGGGTGGAGGCATAAGCATAACTCAACAAGCATCAGAAGTTCTTGAAGTCACAGGAAATGAAGTCTACGAAAATGTCGCGCCACATGGACCGGGCATCGGCGCCCCGAGCATCGGCAATGCCATAATCAGCCGGAACGTGATCTGGGGCAATATTGGCTATGCGGAGTTTGGCGGTGGAATTTACGTTGATGCGATCTATCCTTTCATAAGAGTGTTCAACAATACGGTCGTTGGAAATTCCAAAGGAATCGTCGTTTTAGGAGGCGGCGACGTTGAGTTTAGAAACAACATCGTTGCCTTCAATGAAGAAGCTGGTTTCGCTCCGAACGGTGCTGTGTCAGCTTACAATTGCGTCTGGGGTAACGGGAGTGCCAACACCCCGGGCACAGACGGCATAGCAGCTGATCCTGTGTTCCGGAACGCTCTGGCTCACGATTATCGTCTGCAAGCTTCCTCTCCGTGCATCAATGCCGGGGATCCAGCTGTTGGTTTCAACGATCCGGACGGAAGCCGCAATGACATTGGCGCTTTCCCGTTTACACCAGAACCTGATCCCTTAAATCGAGTGATTGTTGGACCAGTCGCGTATCTGGATGCTTCTCATTTTCGAGTACCGATATCTTTTGCAAACGATAGCGATGTTGTCGCGGCTATTTCGGTCCCGTTGCAATGGTCCAGTGCTGATGTCCTGGTTGATTCTGTCAGTTGGTTGAACTCGCGGGTTATTGACTGGGAGATAACGCAGGCTCAAGCGGACAACAACAATCAGACGTTGCTTATCGTCGCCACGAAAATCAATGCCGCACCGGCAGACCCGGGTGCCGGCTTACTCTGTGAAGTGTTTCTGCAGGCTCCCGAACTGCTCGTAGGAGCGAATGTCTGTTTTGACACGACCTATATTCCGCCGGGCGGCGAATTCATTTTCACGGATGCAAATGCACAGACTTTGTATCCCAGCTTCGAAGCGTACTGCTTCGAATTCGATCCGCCGGACGCGAGAGTTGTCGTCCCCAATGGCGGAGAAGTCTACGTTGGTCTCCACAACGAAACTATCATTTGGCGGAGCTTTTCCGGTAACATCGACTCCACAGTGGTCTTGCTGTCAACCAATGGCGGTTCATCGTATGATACTTTCGTGGGCCGGGTAATTGGTTCTGATACGACTTTGGCTTGGACGGTTCCGGTTTTGTGGGAAGATGATTGCCGGGTGTCAGTCCTGCACTATGAAACTGGTCAGAGCATTCAGCAGGATGCGTCGGACGGGCTTTTCAGCATTCATTCCATAGGGGACGTAAATTGTTCGAACAGCATCGAGATCAGTGACGTCGTCTGCTTGATAAACTACATTTTTTCGGGCGGATCCGGGTCCTGTGATTGTATCGATCGCGCCAAAGACGTCAACTGTGACGGCCGCTACAATATCAGCGACGTCGTATACCTGGTGAATTTCATATTCCTTGGCGGTCCGCCTCCCTGCCAGGACAATCTGACGGCAAGCAAATTGGCCGGTCCAGACCCGACACTTTCAATCTGGCGGAACGATGTCACAGACCAGATAGTGGTCTCGACAGAATCCCAGTTTGAGCTGGCAGCAGTAGAATTGGAAATTGGCATTTCGGCCGCTTCCATTTCAGACATTCAACTTGTTGACTCGCAATCGGGACTCAATCTCTATTGGACTGCCACAAGCAGTAATCAGATCAAGATCGGAATTATCGACCTGTCGGGCCAGTCAGTGATTAGCGCCGGAGCAACGGATCTCTTCAGAGTCAAACTCTCCGAAAATTCAACCGTTGAACCGAATGTGATTAGCGGCATCGCAGTTGATAGACGTGCATCCGAGTATCGTCTCACGAGTGTGAAAACTACTTCGGCGTTGCCGACGACCTATCTGCTGGATCAGAATCGGCCAAATCCGTTTAATCCGACGACCTCAATTCAATATTCACTTCCAGTGACCGGATGGGTGAAATTGGCGATCTACAATATCCTTGGGAATCAGGTTCGCATCTTGGTCGATGAGACTAAACCGGCTGGTAGTCACACCGTCAATTGGGATGGTCGTTCCAATTCCAATGATGTCTTACCGTCGGGAGTGTACTTCTATCGATTGACGGCAGGTTCTTATCAAGAAACCAAGAAGATGCTGCTGTTGAAGTAGTGTAAGTATCTCTATGCGGCAATAATGCCGCTTACGGCGGGAGTTAGAATACTCTTTTGGAATGGGTCAACAACAACCAGTTGTTGACCCATTTTCTCAATTAGAGACGCTGCCACGGCGCTGCTTTTCAATTAGCTGCTCAATCATTTCCCGGCTCTTCCAAGACTTGATTTGGCATTCTCGTTTCATCGCCGACGAGCGATCGGGAAACTCCTCCGTGTAGACCAATTGCCAAGGTCGACCAGATTTGGTGGAGATTGAGCGTCCGCCGTTGTGCCGCTTCAAACGATCATCAACCTCGGCTGCAATTCCTGTATACAAGTGCCCGTTCTTTTCACTGCGAAGTATGTAGAGGAAAATTGCCATATCCCCGGCTCAAAATCTGGGCAGTACTGGATTCGAACCAGTGACCCTCTGCGTGTAAAGCAGATGCTCTAACCAACTGAGCTAACCGCCCAAAATCTGTGAATTTGTCCGGACATTCGGCCCAACCAGTGATCCTCCCGATGAAATCGGGATGCTCTAACCAACTGAGCTAACCGCCCGATCTTCGCTATTATACTAAACGACTTCCGGTAGGGCAACTGAAGAAGTAGATGTTAGTGGAACCGAGTTTCTGTGCTGGTTAGTGACTTGACGTTCCATAAGTGGAACCAGTGACTCTCCCGATAAAATCGGGATGCTCTAACCAAGTAGACTTCCCGCCCCGAAGTTGTGAGAATGTCTTGACGAGTCATAGAAGGCGACCCCGAACTCACTCGCCCCAGACTTTCGTGAGCCTTTGATCTCCAGTCTCTTTGCAGCATGCCCGAATCGGTGGAGACTAATGATATTCCTTCAACCCAAGTGACCGTTACTCCTGATCACTTAGAATGAGCTTACCCGTATCATAGCCCATTCCCTTGAGCCGGCTGATAATCTTATCATACTCCATCTGTTCGATTTGCTTCGCGCGTGATAGGATCCATAAGTACTCTCTGGATGGCTCTCCGACGACAGCATAGGAGTAATCCGGGGCCAGATCAATTATCCAATAGGTGCCCCAGACCAACGGAATCCAGCCAAGCCATGAAGGAGCGAATCGAACTTTGAGCTTGGCATTTGAGCCATTCGGATCTTCCTTCTTGGCTATTCCTTCCGCTGTTGAAGGACTGCCGTCGGCTTTTCGGCAACGGTTAACAACCCTGATCTTCCCGTCCTGAAGAAGCGAGTACTCCGCTGAAGTGCAGCACGCACACTTACGTTGAAACGAATTTGGAAGTCTTGCAATCTCGTACCAAGTACCGCAGTATCGGACTAAATCGACTTGCTCAACTGGTTTAACCGGCAATGGTTGTTGTGCCAACACTGCTCCAAATAGCATTGCTATGAAAATTGTCAGAAACAGCGTCATAATCCCTCACATTCATCGGCAGAAGTGTTAATGAATCAATAATACGGTCCACCTTCGGCTTTCTTCAAGACTTATGCTCACCAATCCGTCAGAGAGACCACAGACTCTATCTAATAAATGCCAACTGCAAAGATGGACTTATCCAACAAATACCGCCATAAGGTGCCGGGGAAACCTTGTCGCACGCAGTTTCACCTGAGAATCAGAAGATTTTCGAGAACTTAGGATGAAATCCAAGGAGGGGGACAGAATGAACGTGGATTATCTTAGTCAATAGGCAACCGCACAATTCGCATGCTAGTGGAATGCATGGCATGCCGTCAATCTACACGTGTGGCAGTAAACTCCTTTCCGTGATTATTGATCCTTAGCGTTTCGACTCTATTGGCCGTGTCATCACATGCGATTTCGAATCCTCTGAAAGTCAGAATATTCCATCCTGTCAAAGTAGAACTGCCGTTGTTCCCCTTGTTCAGCCAGGTTACCGCGGCTAGCTCCGGTGCTCCGGCGAGATTCACGATCTTGTTGTCCATCCAGCCAAATTGGAAGTTATCTTTGGCGTTTTCACCGCGGAGCTGCATGAGTGTGTTATGTACTCCGATTGGAAAACCGCCTGGCATAGTACCGACTAGCTCGGCCGAAATGTAGTGGTTCTGCGTCTTGAAATCCTCTAACCAAACACGCAGGTCAGTAAACCATCTCTCAACTGATTTGCCCGGTTGCAGCCATTTGGTCAAGGCTGAAGAATCTTGGTCGATGAGACCATTGATTACACTTAGTGCCGCACGGTTCAAGACACTCCTGTTATTCAGCACCGAATCAGGAGCATACGAAATGGCATTAATGGCGTCCTGTCCCATCGCACCGACTTCGAGCCGGCCATTTCTTTCGCGAATGATCATAAAGCCGCCCGAGGTCAGTTGATAGGTCCCCGATACCCGTAGCCTGAATTCAGGTGTTACCGGTTCGGATGGCGGCGGGAACTCAAAATCGCCGTCATGGAACATCCGATAGTCTGCCGTTCCCATTATCATCTGCCCTGCAATTCTGCCGGCCACGTGCCGAGTACCCAAGATGTTATTCGTACGATTCGAAAGAATAATCATCACCACGCCATCATCCTTATACCAGGCCAATTGGGAACCAAACCCGATATAATCTCCCCCGTGTTCAATGACTGTTTTCCCATTTCTATTTAGGATATTCCAGGCGAAGCCATAATTACCTTTTAGGGGAGTGAACATCCTCTCTGTCTGGGCTTTGCTCAAAAACTTTCGGTCGCGAATAGCGGTCCACCACTTTTCCAGATCTTCGATGGTCGATACTACTTGGCCTCCCCCCTTATCCGACCAGGCCTCCGGCGACAGATCGGCGAGATTAAGCCGCTCGCCATTTTCATCATAGCCTCGTGCGATCAGAGAGGAATCAACTTTGGGCAGTCCGCTGCCCAAAAAACCGGTAGTGACCATCCCTGCCGGTTCAAAGAGTTCTTCGACCAGGAAATCATTAAACGGTCTCCTGCTGACCTCTTCTACGATCGCGGCGAGCAGCACGTATCCCTGATTCGAGTAGGAGAAGCTGTTTCCTGATGAATCAATTAACTCCGTTTTTAGAATTCTCCCAACCGCCTCCTCACGGTTTACCGGCTCGTAGTATTTTTCAACATACTCCGGCGCG
>CAUJJY010000316.1 GCA_963205155.1 Candidatus Zixiibacteriota bacterium
CTGAAAACGAAATTGAATTAAGTAAATGGCACACGATCATTGCGGCCGAAGGTACCTTCAGGACAAATCGACCAGGCGTCTTTGCCGGCGGTGACGTCGTTACCGGTCCCGCCGATGCTATCGATGCTGTGGCTGCCGGACGCATGGCCGCCTATGCGATCGAACGTTATATAGAAACCGGCCACTACGAACGGCTAAAACCACTCTTCGCAAGCCGCAAAGATAATCTCAAGGACTTTACCACCGAGGACTTCTGCGATCCGAAGACCAGCGAACGAACACACATCACGGAATTACCAGTCGCAGAAAGAATTCACTCCTTTAAAGAAGTCGAACTCGGACTGACGGAAGACCAGGCTAAATTCGAAGCGTGCCGCTGCATGGAATGCGGCTGTCAGGTGGCGCTGGAATGCAAGTTGCAGGATTACTGCGGTGAGTATGGCGCCGATCAGAAGCGATTCGTCGGCGAATTCAACCGCTACAAGATCGATACACGTCACCCGTACATCACACTCGACGCAAACAAATGTATCAACTGCGGTCGCTGCGTGCGAACCTGTGCCGACATCCTCGATGTCTCCGCTCTCGGATTTGTAAATCGCGGTTTCCGTACCATGGTTAAACCGGCGCTTGAAAAAGCCCTCGCCGAAACCAACTGTGTCTCCTGTGGCAACTGCGTCGACGTTTGCCCGACCGGAGCGATTGTCAACAAACTGCCGTTTGGCCGCTCGGGACCTTGGCTGATGAATCGCATCAAGAACGTCTGCAATTTCTGCTCTATCGGCTGCAATGTCGAAATCAATGCCAAGACCGCAGACCTGTTCTACGTCTCCGGCTCTTTCGAAGGTGAACCTAACTTTGGTGAACTGTGTGTGCGTGGTCGCTACGGCTATCAGCAGCTTCTCGGCAACGAGCGCCTGCGCAAACCATACGTTCGCAAGGGCGGTGATCTGGTGCCGGCAACCTGGGAAGAAGCATGGGAGCGAATCGAGCAAGGCGCAAAAGATCTCCGCCTTGAATACGGTCGAAAAGCTATGATGGTGTCGGCGTCGCCAAAACTCACCGACGAAGAATTGTACCTCGCCGGTAAGCTGGCCCGCGTCACTCTCGAAACCAACGCTATTGGCAGTTTCCAGCACCTGGCGACCGAGGCCGACTATCACGCACTCGACGGATTATTAGGCGCAACAGAGTCTACCTGCGGAACATCCGAGTTGGAATCGGCAGATCTGATCTTGCTCGTGAATTGCGACCCCTTTACCGAAAATCCCGTCCTCGGCTGGCGGCTCAAACGCATGCTCAAGAAGGGCAAGCAAGCTATCGTCATCAATTCTGCCGATATCGGCATCAATCGCTATGCCACGCAATGGCTCGATCCGCGTCGCGGCACCGCAACCTTGTTGCTCAATGGATTGATGGCGGAAATCATACGGCAGGGCGGTGAGGATAAGACATTTCTCGACTCGCGCGCCAAAAACTACGAACGCTTCCGTCGATACATCGAAGTCATCGACACCGACGAGGTTGCCTCGGTGACGGGTGTTCGGTCAGCCAAAATCGAAGAATGTGCAGGACTGCTTTCGGCCAAGGGGCGCAAGGTAGTTGCCATTTACAATCTCGATAGCCGCCGCGACCGCTCGCCGAACGACCTCAAAGCGCTGACTTCGCTGATGCTCATGACTGGAAGAATTGGCACCGGTGGCAACGGCATGATCCTGTTATCAAGCCAGGCCAATACCCGGGGCATGCAGATCGCCGGCTTTGACCAACAGCTGTTGCCGGGTGGGATGCTCATTGCGCCAGAGTCTTTTGCGAAGCTATCGGCTTTGTGGAATCACGATCTTGACTGCCTGAAGAATGGCGACGGCGGCGACTTCCGCACTGATTTTGAAAACGGCAACCTCAAGGGCGCAGTAATTCTCGGTGAAAATCCCGCTATCGATCCCGCGTGGTACAAGCGCGTCGAAAAGCTCGAATTTCTGGTTGTCGCCGATTTGTTTATGACGGAAACCGCTAAACTCGCTGATGTCGTGCTTCCGCTCAACAGCTACGTCGAGGATGAAGGCACAATGACGAACTGGGAGGGTCTGCGCCAATCGCTGAAACCTCTGGGAAAACCGCTGACAGGGCACAGCAACATTGATGTTATCGCTCGGATCATGCAGTCTGCCGATGGTGGTGTTCACGGCGCATCATATTCGCACGAATTTCTTGCGAACGAAATGCACAAGCTTCTGCCCAAACGAGATCAGAAAGTGGACAACGCGGCGAAATTCGGACAGGCGTTTCCGGCTCCGGACGGCAGGGCTAACTTCGAGGTCTACCCAGCTCAAGTCAAGGCCACCGAAGTGAAGTACCCCAATGTGCTTGTTCTCGATGAACGCACCGATGCCAAGTTATCGCAGGTTTTCGGAGAAAAGTAATTTCGAGGGAGTGGGAATCAGAAGTGCGGCAATCGAGATCGACTGCCGCACTTCCTCATTTTAGACCGGAAAGTTAAGACTTGTTTTCAGCATTGGTTGCCTTCAACAGTTCTCCAATCTTGCCCGTAATCTCTTCACTCATCGGCTCAACCTTGGATGGCCAGCGTGCTACGAGATTGCCCTTTTGGTCGATCAAGAACTTGTTGAAATTCCAAGCAATGTCGCCGGGGATATTCGAGGTTTGAGTCAGGTACTTGAACAACGGGTGGATGTCGTCCCCCTTGACACTGACCTTTGACATCATTGGAAATGATACATCGAATTTAGTCGTGCAGAACTCCTTGATTTCTTCATCACTGCCCGGTTCCTGTCCGCCGAAATTATTCGCCGGGAACCCGACAACTACTACGCCCTGATTCTTATATTTGTCATACAACGCTTCAAGGCCGGTATACTGCTTGGTGTAGCCGCAGTGACTCGCGACGTTGACGACCAGCACTACCTTGCCTTCGAAAGCTTTCAGGCTGGACGTATCGCCATCAATTGTCTTGAATGGTATCGCTCTGTAGTCGCTTGCGGTTTGTTCAGTCATGATACTCTCCGTCTTCGATTCCTTCGTTGCATTGGGGGCCGGTGTCCCTGCCAATGCAAGGCTGGCGATCATCGCTGCTGCCAAGCCAACTGTTGTCATCTTCTTCATGCTATTCCTTCGTTTCCAGTTCAACCTACTCGATTATACGCTCGTATGCACGACAGTGGTGGCATCGGTCTAACTAATCGGTGATTGACAAAATCGAGCGAATTGAGCTATTTTTGCAACGACAACCATTCAATGGAGGAACCAGATGGCCGCAAAAAGCAAGAAACACGATTGGTCGCAGTTTGTCTTACGGGTATACGTCAATGCCAAACCGGAGAAAGTCTTCAAAGCCTGGACCGATGACAAGATTGTGTCCAAGTGGTTTACGCAAAAAACGGTCATTGAACCGCGCAAGGGCGGTCGCCTTTACTTCGAGTGGTTGGCTGGTGATAAACTCGAAGACAAGGTGAAACAGATTCTCAAGAACAAGAAATTCGTATTTCCGTTCGGGAAAGACGGCACCGAGGTTTCGGTTGCTTTCAGGAAGGACGGTAAGGGCACCCTTTGCGAACTCAAGCAATACAACATGAAAACCGATCCGGCATCCAAATGGTCAATGCACCGGGGTTGCATACAAGGCTGGACTTTCTTCTTGACCAATCTTAAGAGCTATCTCGAACACGGTATCGACCTGCGCAGCAATGACGTAAAACGCAGCTATCGCCAAGACTATGTAAATAGTTGGGAGACAAGGCATAGCGGGCCCACCGGGAGCCTACTGCAAAATTGTCAAAATCATCTGCTTGGCGTGTTGTAATATCGTATAATAATGCGATGAAACGATTCTGCCTATTGTGCCTGATCTTCAGCTCCGTCGTGGCGGTAATCATCTCGTGTAGCGCCGACACAACTGAAACTCCACCTGCCAAGACTACCGTCAGCGACGCTCCTGATCAGGTGATGACCAATTCCGAGATCTACCTGACCAGCGGCGGCAGGCGCAAAGCAACTATCAAGTCCGACACACTGATGACCTATGCGCGTGTCGATACCACCTTGCTCTACGGTGTCGAAGTTTTGTTCTTCGATAGTTCCGGTACACACACGTCGACTCTTACCGCCGACTCCTCAAGGGTCAGCCAACGCGCCAGCACGATGTCGGTCTTTGGCCATGTTAAGGCTTGGACGAAGGACAACCGTCGCCTCGTTGCAGACTCGCTTCGCTGGAATGCGAAAACCGAACGCATCGAAACGGAAGGGTATGTGGAGATTTATCGCGGCGGAGACATGATCTCTGGATTCGGTCTCGAGACCGATCAGCGGCTCGAGCACACCACTATCAAACGCCAACCCAAAGGATCATTCAATGAGCCGGATTAAGGTGATAACCGTTGTTACGTTAATATTCAGCCTCTTCTCGGTAGCACTTGCCGATGAAATCACACCGGATCAAATGCGTCGAATGGTATCGGCTGAATTGAAGACAAATGGCGTTGCCAGCGATTCAGTTGGCGCAACGCTGCGCGTGACCGGCTATGGAGAGAAATTCAAGGACTTTCTGATTGTCCCGGTGATTCGAAACGGTGTTCTCGTTTCTGTCTATCGCGATGACCCGAAGCGCAACTCAATTGCCGAAATCTGCTCGAAGTCCAATGTCAAGACTCTCAAACTCAATCTCTTTACCATTGAGGGTGCCCGCTTTGAAATGTAAAAGCAGGGAGTAATCGACCCGGAACCCAAACTGATCAGCGTCGGCCCGATTTCGCTGCTCGGCGCATTAACCGCCGGTTGGTATCACGATACCGGCGATTCCTTCGTGTTGTTGTCGCTGTCCGGACGACTCGTTACTGAATCCGACATCGCTCGGTACTGGCCCGAACACCTCGAGGCTCTTCGCGCGGTCGGGCGTTAGGAAGTCTACTCCGGCGCTCCGACTGTCGCAACCACATAATTCTTAGTATCAAAGTACTTTTCCGCCACCCGCTTAACATCAGCAGTCGTGACCGCTTTCATCGCGGAAATCAAGTCATCCTCAACATCATACTTCCCGACCAGAAATTGATTCACTGCCATATAATATGCTTGGTTGATCCGCGATAAGCGCGCCGTCAACTGCGATCCCCAGAGTGAATTGACTGAACGCTCAAGTTCTTCGGCAGAAACTTCCACTGTACGCATCGAATCAATCAGATGTAAGATTCCGGCTTTCGCGACCGCGTAATTCTCGACTCCGGTACCCATCGCCGCCGAAAACCAACCAAATTCGCGATCAAATCCGACACCCGCGCCTACGCGATAAGCCAATCCTTGCTGCTCACGCAATACTTTTCCAAGGCGCGTAGAGAGAATATCAACCGCAACCCGCATCACAACCGCGTCCGGGCTCGAAGCCCCGCACACTGCGTTGCCGATGTACATGTAAGCTTGCTTCTTTTCCATCGGCTTGTTCTCTTTGATCTCTCCGGCAATTTGAATCGGTGTAACTGTCGGGACGGTCCCAATATCCACTTTCGGCATATCGCCGAAGGCACTTGTGATCTTTGCCAGCATCTGCTCTGGTTCCAGGTCAGTGCAGACCGACAGAATCACGTTATTAGGTGCGTAGAACTTGCCGTAGTGTGCCCTTAAATCATCAGCCGTAAAACCGCCCACCGAGCGCATGGTCCCTGTCTCTGGACTGGTAAATCGCGTGTCTTTGAAGAGCAAATCATAATAAATATTCTTCGCCAGATCAGACGTCGATCCCGACTGCATCCCCAGGAC
>CAUJJY010000317.1 GCA_963205155.1 Candidatus Zixiibacteriota bacterium
ATAAAACTACAAAATCCTCTACGTTATCTGCCGCAATACTTCGCAATATCTGTTCCAAGCGTGGTCAATTTGGAACACGTTTTCATCTGCCTCGGCAACTGCCTGTTTTGACCCGACTTACGACCTGTGCACTGCGGAACAAGTGAATCGTCAGAAAGTGAACAGCTGAAGATTTCGGGAAAAGTCTTGGCCAATTCCCATAGAGTGTGGGAAGCAAACAAATCTGCAGGGGAAGTCTTGAAGGTATCCAGACTTCTTCAGTAGGGGCGCTTCGAATAACGGGATTCGCCGCGAATGCCGATACCTCCTGTATGATCAGGATCATCCTTGCCATAGCGATTCTCCTGTTTGCGGCCGGTCCGGCAATGGCCGCGACCAACCAGGCAATTCCGCCAAAAATCGCATCGGCACTGCTAAAACAGAAATCGAAACCGGCGACGCCGACATTGTCCGCGATCAGCGATTCTGCGGTGTCGTTGCTGCCGTCGCTGCGCACAGATTTTTTGTATGAGTCGGACTGCACGGTTTATGTCGATGAGCCGCAAAACGCGCTCTATGACTGGATGACCGGAATTGAGATCTACTATGCCTATCAGGATTTGTTCTTCCCCAAGGTTACTTGCGATACGATTTATCCCTATGTCGTAACTCATATCGGCATGACGATCGTCTTGAACGATGCCGGAACGATCAACGTGATGGTGTTCGTCGCGGATGTCGATCCGATATTTTCCTCGCCGATTTGTCCGGTGCCGGGTGAAATCATCTATGTCGGTAACGAATATCCGGTAGAAATTCCGGGACCGGGAGTTTACTCGCTTGTTCTCGCGCTGGAAACGCCGGTACCGGTCTATGGGCCATACTTTGCCTGCATGTATTTCGGTTCCGACATGACCGCAATGTATCCCGGTCTGGCGCTCGATACCGCCGCGTATCTGTGTATCACCTACAATGAGTGGGGCGAAGGCCTCGTTGATCTCGCCAGCAATGACTACTACAACTTCCCGGGCACCGTACATCTCTATTCGATTGGTTATGCCAAAGGCGACATGTTGCCGAAACCGCGGTTCCTCGTCCCGTCCGATTCCGGTGTGACCTATCCCGGTAAGACCATCTGGGTCGGCGAAGCCAACGACGCCTTGGTATACCAGGGCGCGGCATTTGAATATTTCAAATCGGGCGTCTGGTATCAATTCGGCGCCGACTTCGATGGCTCATCGCCGCTGCGCGACGGTGTGACACCCGCCACAGTCGGCGACGGCTGGTCGGCAGTGTGGCAGCCCTTTGGATTGAACGAGGGCACTTACCTGATGCGCGTCACGGTGGCGGATTTCGATTCGACTTATACAATGGACACTGCCAGCGTCTATCTCGACATGAAATCGCTTGCTCCCGATTTCCTCAACCGCACCGATCTGATGTCAACCTGCGGTGCTGAAACGGTACGCGTCGCGATCGAAGATGAAAATCCGGTCGCGGTAACATTCGGGTTCCGCTATTTGCCCAATTTTGAGGAGCGTGTCCTGCAACTGCTGCGGCGCAATGACTACGGCGACGCCAATGGTAATCCCTCGGATGGCAATCACAATTATTCAGGTGAGTTCGGTGAGTACTATTCGGCGCCGACGATTTTGACCTCATTCTTCAAGCATTGGTTTGACAAGGGCTACATCGAAGTGATGGCCGAGGGCTCGACCTTTCTGACGACGACACAGTTGGCGGAATCGCTCGCCGTCGATTTCGATACGCGCGACAATCTCGGTACGCAGGATGACAATCTCGCCGCCGGATTGATTGACTATCTCAAGGCGCATGGCAATCGCATCAAACCCGACATTATGCCCAAGCCAAACTGGGAGTGGTTTAAGTCTACTTATCTCGGACGGCAGGCCACAGTGATGCTCGCCATCGATGGGCCATTCGGCCATTGGCTGGCGGCGCAGAAGGTCGACTTTGCTGCATCCGCAAACGACAGTTTTCCGGTGACCTATTATGATCCCATCGGCGGAGTCTTGCGCTCGTCGTTTCTGATTGCTCGCGGCGACTCACTGGTGCTGGGGTACTTGCCTAACAACAAGAAGTATCGCGCACAACTGGGTGTGGCGCTGTATCCCAAGCAGGAAGCGATTACTTATTCGACATTCTGGACAGACTTCAATACGCTGGATGGATTTTATGGTCTCTTGCCAACCGGCACATTTCAGGAGGACTTGCTCTATCTGGTGCGCGCCCGCGCGCTTGATGCCAACAACGATGTCGCCGACAGCTACTGGATCATCAAGAATGACTGCACGCGTCCCGCGATTCGCGGCGACGCCGACCACACCGGTATGATAACCATTAGCGACGCCGTCTATCTCATCAGTTACATCTTTGCCAGCGGACCGCCGCCGGCGACGCTCATCAATGGCGATGCCGACTGCACCGGTATGATCACCATCTCCGATGCGGTATTTATCATTACCTACATATTTGCTTCCGGCCCCGCTCCCTGCCCGTAGGAGGCGGGGATTCCAAGTATGTCATCCCGATGAAAATCGGGATCCAGCTTCGTCAATCAGATGCGCTATTCTTGAACTTGGATACAGAACTGCGAGACGGTTGATAGATTCCCGATACTGTCATCCTGAGCGTAGCGAAGGATCTGCTCCTACTGTTATCGCACAACTTTCAGATTCTTCGTTGCGCTCAGAATGACAACGTCCGAGTTTTTCAACAGACCGGCCTGCGCCGGTATGACGGAACCCGACAGCCAACTGACTATCGCCGAGCATTCGCCTCAATCGCAGTGAGCCTTGCCTCGAACTCCTTACGCAGCTTCGCGATCTCTTCTGCCACCAGCTCCTGTAAGAGCGGCTGCACTTCGGCGGGAAGACTCTCGGCCTTCGTATCAAGCGCAGCGTCAGGCGGTCCGTTTGATCGTTGAACGGCGGAAGGGAGTTCCGCCTCGGGACTCGACTTCTCCCAGAATATCGTGCCATAGAACGTCGGTACGTAAAGCAGCGTCAGCCTCGCATAATCAACCTGCGTTTCAGCCGGGCCATTTCGGTGTCCGTAGAGCCGATAAGTGTAGTCACCGGCAGCCTCAACAAAGAATGTCGCAATCGGGGAGAGCGTGAAGACGTACACGCCGGAACCGGCATTCATTGGCAGTTTGACTCTTGCCCGGTTAGATGGCGGAAGATAAGCGCTCGATTGTGAGATGGTTGCTTCATAGTCATCGTTGTCACCCCACGTGTGGTCCATGCTTGCGGTAGCGGCGGCAAAAGCCAAAACGTAGCCGCTGTCAGGAACTGTTATTGTCTCGGAGACAATTACAGTGTTGCTGTGATCGAGCGACACTTCATTGAGAAGCATATTCATGGCGAGCCCAGGTTCGTTCGGTTGCCGTGAAGCCGCGATCAACGTGGGATTGATCGCACCGGCGTAGAGTGTATCCTTGACTTGGACGCTGCCATTGACGTGCAACTTGCGTGTTGGCGAAGTGATTCCGACTCCGACCTTGCCGTCTTCGAGTACAGTCAGCGCTTCCATTGCGCCGTCCTGGCTACGAAGGCTCAATGAACCGGCCGGTATGTTGTTATTCGTATAGTCGTCCATGCGCAGGTGCCACCGGTTTTGGGGCGTTTCGAACCTGATTCCCGTTTCGCCGTGACTGCTCGCATTCGAACTTTCTACCCGCAAGAATGCCGCACCGCTGACAGCGTTGTTTTCGACGTGGAGCATATCCTCCGGCGCCAGCGTCCCGACCCCGACTTCCTTTGCAGCGGGGTCGATCAGCATCCAGTCGGCTGCGCCGAAATCGCGGATACGAATGACGCCTTCCGGTTCGAGATAGAGATCATCAGAGGAAGAGATCAACAGATCTTCCGTACCACTGTTGATTTTGCAGTTAGTGTTGCCAAAGAGGATATCGCCGCCTTGCCGAAGCCGCAGGTTTCCTTCGACATGGAGTTTGGCAGTGGGCACAGCGACACCGATCGCGACCGAATCAGATTCCGTAGCCAATCTCATGTAAGCCCCCATATCGGTCCAGCCGCCGCTGCCGCCTGCCTCGGGGGAGGCTTCCCAGGCAGTGCCGTTCCATTTTATGACCTCCCCTGCGGTCGCGCTGTTCTGTCCGATATCAACAAGCTGAATTGTGCCGTTGGTGATCTTGGTGC
This sequence comes from Candidatus Zixiibacteriota bacterium, assembly GCA_963205155.1. Lineage (GTDB taxonomy): Bacteria > Zixibacteria > MSB-5A5 > CAIYYT01 > CAIYYT01 > JADJGC01. Next base: position 4,164 of record CAUJJY010000317.1, read on the forward strand.
TGGTGACGGAATTGTCCGCGACCGACTTGGCATAACCGGACGAGTCAGCTATCAACGATCGATATGAGCTGGGTGTACTTAGCATCGGGCGAAGCGGCCGTAGTTCGGGATCACTGTTTACTTGAATGCCCAGCCAGCGCACGGCACCGCTGAACACGGTAGCCGGAATGGGGCTAACGCTTCCTAACACCACCGCAAACTGACCGTTGGTTACGACGATGCTGGGGTGAATTTCGGTCCAGAGAGTGGTTACACCCAGCGAGTCGCTGTAGATTGTTGCAGTAAGGGCGACCGTCTGGTTCAGTGGATTCCCTGAACTGCCGGATAGAAAGCCCTGGTAATTCACTTGCTGTGGAATTGCGGCAAGCAATAGCGAAATCTGCAGCAGTGCGAGCAAAAGCACAAAGGACGACAGGCGTTTCATAGAGGCTCCAGTCTTAGCGAGTATCGGTTGGGTGGCGGTATCGTGGCGGATCGCAGATCGCCACCAGCGTCCATCCTATCAGAGTCAAGATGATGGAGACGGCGTGATGGACTTCTTCAAGATACTAAGAAAGACAAAATTGTCAAGTATTGCACTGTGTAGAGGCAGGAACGGTTTTGGATCGTAAAGGGCGGTAAATGCGCGCCCCGACGGTTTCTCAATATGGTCCAGTTGGCGGAGACGAAGTAGTAGTACAGTCTTGGAGCACTCAGGGAAAAGATATTAGCGGAGTAGCATCATCTTTCGCTGAATGACAGAGCTGCCGGTGGTTAGCCTATAGAAATAGACGCCGCTCGCTACCGGATTCCCTTTGCTGTCTGTACCGTCCCACGAAGCGCTATGAACTCCAGCGGAAACATGCCCTGTCTCCAGTGTCTTGACCGTCTGACCGAGCATGTTGAAGACGGTAATACTTATCTCCGACGAAGTTACTAATTCGTATTCAATATCCGTGGCTGGATTGAAAGGGTTGGGATAGTTCTGTCGAAGTGCTGTACTCGTCGGAAGAGGCGATACATTTTCCTCAACTGCGGTCGTGGTCTCGTATTGGTAAGTCATGCGACCACTATTGCGCCACGGAGCACCGTTATGGGAGTATATTGATACTTGTTCCACGAGGTTGCCACGATCGTTGTAGGTGTAGTTCTCTCTTTTGAGGAAGCTATCGACTGTTCGAAATGAAATCCGCTCAACAATACGATTTCCTACATCAAAACGCGTCGTATCGATGTCGCTAAGGTCCCATGTATTATCATTCCACGTATAGACAGCCGTGAGAGTATCATTGCCATTCATATCGTATTCGTGTGTCGAACGAACGCTGTTGAGCCAAGCGCCATCTGTCCAGTAGAGTTCTATCGATTCGCTTAGCCGACCACTGGGATCGTAATCATTGTTTAACTGCCAGAAATTCAGCCAGCCATCGGGAAATTGCCCCTGATTTTGTATGGTGCACTTTGTCATGCGTCCGGATTGGTCGTAGACGTACTGGTGGTTGTCAGAGTAGAACCATGACCAGCCGTCAGAAGTGTAAGTTGTTTCGGCGGCGAGCAATTCGTCGACATAGAAAGACCAGACCCGGGAGCTACTCGTCCAATAGTTGCCGGCCACACTCCATTTGTGTATTACGAGCTCGATGACACGACCATGCTCATCGTAAGTATTGGTCGACTGTATCGTGTAACGCCATCCGAGACTGTCCCACTGCTCATTGTTTGTCTGCCATAACTTGCCATCTGCGAAATAATCGTATGTCGATCGATGGCTTGATTCGAAAAGAGAATCTGCCCAATGCTCTACCGTGCGGCGTCGCATTCGCTCGCCATCGTATTCGTAGCTCTCCCGGAAGGTAGGCTGCCAGTCGTTGTTTTCCCAGCCGTAGCGGGTCCAAACTAGTAGCTTGTCTCCATGCGGGTCATAGTCAGGGGTTAACTGAGGCTTGCCTAAAGATGCTGTTTCGCAAAACCCTGATTCAACACCTGCATGTGGTGGAGTTGTCGAAGGCAAATCCGTAGCGCATAAAGTAGAGTCTACTGAGATGACGGCGACAGCGATGATTATCGCCATTGAAATGACGGAAGCTTGAATCCCTTTCATGTCCACCCTCGCGATGATGAGCGTATATATCATTAGAAAGTACGGGTCCTTCGAAATTTGTCAAGGCCATTCTGGTATTGATAGTCGATGATGATGAGATTGCCCGATTGTGTTTATTGTCCTTCGGAGAGATTGTCGTGGGTGCGAAAGAAGGAATGGATTCGCTCCGCCAGCGATTTGTTGCGCACGACCGTGTTGAGTTCCTCTAAAGTGGCATTACGCACGCCATCAACTGAACCGAGCGCTTTCAGAAGCTGTTCCTTGCGTTTGTCACCGATTCCCTCAATCGAGTCGAGCAGTGACTTGTCGGTTTTCTTGTCGCGTAAATTGCGATGGTGGGTTATCGCAAAGCGATGTGCTTCGTCGCGGACGCGCTGCATCAACTTGAGCGATGGCGAGGTTCGCGGCAGTGACAACATCTTCTTCTCGCCGGGAAGTACAATCTCCTCCAACCGCTTTGCCAATCCGCAGATTTGCAGGTCGTCAATACCGAGTTCGGCAAGCGCTTCAAGCGCGGCATTGAGTTGACCGCGCCCGCCGTCGATGATGCACAAATCCGGCATGTCGGCCTCGCCCGACAGCACGCGGGTGAAATAACGCGACACAATCTCCCGCATCATCGCAAAATCATCCTGTCCGGAAACTGTTTTGATCTTGAAGTGCCGGTAGTTTTTCTTGAACGGCTTGGCCGCCTTGAAGAATACCATCGATCCCACCGGATCGGTTGTACCAAGATTGGAAATATCGAAACAGCAGATGGTCATCGGAGCTTTGGCGAGATACATGTCCTTCTGAAGCATCGCCACTGCTCCGGGAAGTTTGTCGGCGCGTTCCTGCTTTTGTTTCATCAGTTCGCCGAGCAGAAGCCGCGCATTGGCTTCGGCCATTTCGATCAACCGCATCTTCTCGCCCTTTTGCGGGAAGAATAATTCCACGCGCCCGTTGCGCCGTTCCGTCAGCCAGCTCTTAATGACTTTTTCGTCATCAGGTTTGAACGAACAATAGATTTCTTCTGGTATCATAGTTGAGCTAAGATAGTACTGCTTGAAAAACGAATCGGCGATATCAGATTCAGTGTCAGCCTTGTCGGCGCGCAGATGAAAATTCTGCCGCCCGATCAACAACCCTTCACGCAATTGTAGTACCACCGCCGCCAGATCACCGGTGGAACGCGCGAAGGCGATAATATCTCGGTCCACAGCATGGTCGGCGACCACCTTCTGTTTCTGCATGATCCCTTCGATGGAGCGAATCTGGTCGCGGACGCGAGCGGCCTCTTCGTAGTTTTGCAGTGACGCCAGCAACTTCATTTCGTCTTGAAGTTGATCCACCAGCGAGGCCGACTTGCCCTGCAGGAGCTTGATGACCTTTTGCACTTCCTTGTCGTACTCTTCCTTGCTGACCAGATTCTCGCACGGCCCATCACAGCGCTTGATATGATACTGCAGGCAGACCTTGTAGCGACCTTTACCCTTGGGATGCGGGATGCGCAATTTGCATGTCCGCAACTTGAACAGCCGCGAGATCATTTTG
>CAUJJY010000318.1 GCA_963205155.1 Candidatus Zixiibacteriota bacterium
CAAACTAGTAAGTCTATTCATTGTAGAACCCACGTACTTCACCAATGTGATACGACCCATTCTCAAACCAAATGAAGGCTGCCAGTCCGCGAAGCTTTCCACGGTCACTCACTTCTACTTCAAGCTCCTGCGTCGACATCTCAACCATGTATAACTTCCGGTCCGGCAGGAAGAGCAACCAAACTGATGCATTCCGACCATCTTTAAAGCTGTCCGACGGCAGCATTCCCTCAATATCTAGAGTTCCGCCGTCGATGGGCTTTAGCCGAAGTAGGACTCTTGCTTCTTTTGTAGGTACCCAGTTGTTGATGGATTCAGTATCAATGACAAACTCGCCATTCTGGTAGTTCAGGGACGATCGGAAGCCAGCGAGTGCTGCGAGTTCTGCTGTTTCATATGCGACATCCTGATCAGCAATGCCAACTTCACGTGGAGAAATCCTGATTATGTCATCTGGGGCGACTTGTTGTCTAACTAGCGAGAGTTTACCTAATGGAAGCTGATCGTCTTGCATCAAGGCAAAACTCACGATTGTCAGAATTACAAGGCCAAACGCAGCAGCCCAACGCGGCCTAAGCAAAGAAACGACGATTTCGCTGAATCCCTTCCGTCTTTGCGATTTCCTCGACTTTTCAGCGTAGTCACCTGACACAATACTTGAGAGGTCCGGTACCGTTCCATTCGGAATCGATTCTAGATCCTTCTTGGCGTGAGAAGAATCTATTCTTGAAAGCTCGCCCGTAAGCGTCGCCAATTCATGGCGAAATTCTGAAGAGAGCAAAAGTGCGTGCCGAACCTCGTCGGTCTGCGACTTACTTGCGTGGCCGAGGAGATAGGCCTCGATTACCTCATCAGATGGGCGATTGAAGGTGTCGCCATCAATCTGGTTGGCTTCACTCAAGAGCTGATTTAGTTCCTGATCGTCATCTGATGGAGGCTGTTTATGGTCTGCGCACATTCTTTGATATTGACCTTTGACGTTGCTGCGAGTATTGAACTAACTCAAGAACACTAATCTCTCATATACTTAACGACGAATTGATGCCCATTACAGGCTTATCAAACGGAAATCTCTTCAATGGTCCCTTAACTTGCCTCAAATTTGGGTTCCCCCGTCGCAGACGACAGCTTGCGACGAAGTGCCTCTCGACAATAACTGACATCAGTCGCTACTTTCTTTGACTTCTGGGCAGGCCAACGCAAGATGCGAGTGATTTCCATCGGCGTAAACTCATCACCTGCCAATCGCAACAGCAGTTGACAGTACCGATTCATTCCAACTATGACCTTATTCACTAACCTCAGCTGTTCTCGGTTCTCTGCGTTTCGATCCGGTCCCGGTGCTGGGTTTGCGAAATCTCCACTTGAGTCATGAGAATCAATAGGCGATTGCGAGAACTTTGGTCGTCGATTCTGTGACTTCAGTATGTCAATCGCCTTATTGTGTGCAATGACGTGAAACCAAGCGGCAAACTCGCTCGATGTCCGATGATAGAGTCGCAGGACGCGAAATCCGTCTTTGATGCAGTGAAGACAGATTTCATGTTTGACATCGGGACGCTCGTCTTGATCAAAGAACGAAAGGTACTTTGGCTGGACTACATCAAAGTAACGTAATGCAAATCGATAAAAACACTCTGCCGCTCTCACTGGGTCAGTGTCGAGGATGTCAATAAAGGCCGGCTTCTGTATCATGACAACGCTGACGATTGCATCTTCACTTGTTTGAGCATGTAGTTACGGACTATGAATGGAGAGTATAGCAAAACGGCCTGACAATTCAACTCAAAAGTTGTCAGCCGAAAGCACTTGGGCGAGAGGCTCGACCATCGTCGAGCCTCTCATGAAATCGCTTCAGTCGAGAGATGCTGGCTATTTCAACAGCAGCATCTTCTTGGTTTCTTCAAACGAGCCGGTCTTCAAGCGATAGAAGTACACGCCGGACGGCATCGTTTCGTTCGATTCTGAACGCCCATCCCATTTTGCGACGTATGTGCCTGCTGGCATCGTCGCATCTACAATGGTGCGAACCGGGTTGCCGAGGATGTTGAAGATCATCAACTCCACTCGGCCGGCCATCGGCAGTGCGTAAGTTATAGAAGTCGCGGGATTGAACGGATTGGGTTGATTCTGTTCGAGTCTATAGTTCGTGGGAAGCACGGAGACTGTCCTTAGACTCGTGAAGCTGTATTCCGCAGCGTCTCGATCGACCGCAATACCGCTCACATTGTAATTGCCGATGAGAGATTTATCGGTGAGTTCAATTCTGATTAGATTAACAGCACCTACGGCTATGGCTGATTGTCCAGTCGGGTCGATGACACCGATCTTGATGCTATTGTCGCCTGTAGCGCCCCAATAGAGCTGTAAACCAGTCTCTTTGTCTAACAAGTCGATTTTGGACACCATGCGAGCTGGAATAGTAAGGTCAATTTCGACAGCCGCCAACTCGAAGTCAGAGTTAGTCGATAAAATAATCTCATCCCCATTTTCGCTCGGAGCAGTTGCCAGTGCGAGTGTCGGCGTGGTTAACTTACCCGCTGGCGGTATGTCCGGACAAGGAGCGGGCCCACTTGAGAAGATGAAATTCACCAAATGCACCACGTCAACGATATTGAACTTCGTGTCGCAGTTGGCATCTTTGGCACGCTCGACACAGTCGCACGGATCGGTTACAGGCGAGAATATGTGATTTATGAGGCACAAGACGTCGACGATGTTCAACTGGTTTGAACAATCAACATCCCCTATCGAATGCAGAGCGAACATTGCATCGGATTGATCTTGCTCAACTATACCTCCCGGCCGGAATTGAGTGACTTGAACACGACAGTCCTCCTCCCACAAAACTGGCACATTCCAGGCAAATGCCGTATCTGGTCCGACAACGGTCTGCAATACAGTATTGAAAGCCGCGCCTCCATCGGTTGAGAGGCGCACTACTGTTGAATCCACATCGTCTGATAACAACTTCCAAGCAAGCGTTTCGATATTGTGACCTACGTATAGCTCATCACCGTTGGGAATGTTTACTCTTGCGCAAGGCGGCGCAAAATCAAAGCAGTGAGTTTGATAGCTTGGATACAATGTACGCGCGTCGATGTCGGCGAAAACGAATTCGCCGCCCGGCGGGATGAACGTTGTATCGAAGCAAACGTTGGCTCCTTCGAGTAGATCCTGGGAATGGAAGAATAGTTGGCAGAGCAAACCAGAGTCTGGACTGGTTGGAGCGGCCTCAAAGCGTGTTGCTCCGATGAGTAGGGTGCGATTGGCATTATTCGCAGTAGCAAGGTTGATCTCCCAATCGTTTACTCGCGAACCTTGCCAACGTATCGAATCGTACACAACTTGTGAACTTGACCATCTTAGCGGCACTGCAATAGCGGCCACAACGTCGATGTCGTTGACAAACCACACAGGGACACGGAAACGACTGCAGTCAATGTAGCTGACTGGTCCGACCCAGACCCTGTTCGATCGGTATTCGCAATCTTCAGCGCTGATGTCCGCAATGCCGATGTCACTTTGTGCTCCGCCCGCCTCCAAAGGAGCTACCGAAGGGTCGCCTCGATCTACAAAAGGCGAGCAAGGATCAAGAGCAAATGACGCACAGGCTGTATCGCCAGCAAACTGCGGATCGGCGGAAAGGCTGTGCGCTCCAACCACGATATCGGGATTGTAGTTTTGGCCGCCAGCGTTAGCAAAGACTCCATTGTAATCATTTGTGGTAATTAGTGATGACTCGGAGGCGTATACACCAAAGAGTGGATTGGCGCCACCTGCACGTTGATTGTTGACGACAATGTTACTGCGGAGATCGAGGTCCGCCCTTCGCGCGCCGACACCTGCGCCCCCTTCGGTTGCGAGATTGTTGACGACGACATTGGTGGTCATG
>CAUJJY010000319.1 GCA_963205155.1 Candidatus Zixiibacteriota bacterium
TTTCGATTTTTCCGCACGAAATGTCGGGCCAAAGCAATAGACTTTGCCGTGCGACATGCAGGCAGCTTCAAGGTACAGTTGCCCGGTTTGCGCAAGGTACGCCTTCCCGATATCGAAATATTGCGTCTCGAACAGTGTCGACGCACCCTCCCCTATCGCACACGTAAGAATTGGAGTGTCAATTAGGACATACTTGCGTTCATAGAAATACTGGCGAATCGCTTGGATAATCTCGTTACGCACGCGCATAATGTGCCACTGCCGCGTCGAGCGCAACCACAAGTGGCGATGCTCCATAAGGAAACCGGTCGAATGCTCTTTTGGCGTAATCGGATACTCCGTCGCCACCTGCACGATTTGCAGATCCTTCAGCAGTAATTCAAATCCTCCGACCGAGCGCGGCTCTTCTTTGACGGTTCCACTAATTTCAATCGATGTTTCCTGCGTCAATTGATCGAAACGATTGAAGACATCTTCGGACACTTCACTCTTGACGATAACCGCCTGGATCATACCGGTACCGTCGCGGAAAATGATGAAGCGAATCTTCCCGGACGACCGGGTGTTATAGACCCAGCCTTTCAAGGTCACTTCTTGACCAACAAATTCGCTGATATTTTCAATGTGGCATGTGTTCATTCTTTATCTCGCTCTGTAAAAACTTTCGTTGAAAATAGAACATAAACCAGCCCACGCAAGCGATTTTTGGGGAGCGAAATCGGCGGAATCGAGTTTCAGCTAGTTTGTCAGGCTACCTGGGATGGCTGCGGACGACCGGTGTCAGATGTGAAAAGCTGCTTATTATCGCAGATTTGAATGCTTCAATCCCGGAGACAAATCCGCCGCAGAGCTTTCGATTAAGAGTAAAGGAGTTGTCGAACTTCGTCACAGGAATTCTACCGATGAGAATTCCATCGATCGAGCGCGCCGACGAACCAAACTGCCGCGCCAGTCCGAGTCTCGCTGCCAGTTCACGAACTTGCCTATTACAGCGGCCAAAGGGATAGGCAAGTTCGACAATCTCCTGACCAGTTAGTTCGTAGAGCACCCGCCTCGAGAGTTCGAGTTCCTTTCGAAGTTCTGTCTCGCTTAACGACGTCAAATCACGGTGACTGTGTCCATGCGATCCAAACTCTACACCCAGCCCTGCAAGTTCACGAACTTGGTCCTCGTTGAGATGCTTTCGCCGACCTCGCGCCAGGAAATGATCCCAATCATTGTGCTTGCCGATGTATGCGGTTGGAATGAACATAGCAATTGGTATTGACCGTTTGCGCAATAGTGGCGCCAACTGCATCAGGTCGTCGTAACCGTCGTCGAATGTGATCGCAACTTTGGTGTGATCGCGAAGTGATTCTTCCGGCGTGCCGAAAGTAAGGCCGGCTTCATCAATCACTTCCAGGAGTTGTTCAAAGCGCTGAAACGAAATGCCGCTGATGTCAGGGCTCTTGGATTCTAAACTGTGGAGTACAATTATTCGTGGCGACGTCTTGACTCGACGCCCCCAGAAGATTGAAATTACCGTGATGAATGAAACTGCAAGTAAAGTGATGACGAGCAGGTAAATCATCAGCTCTTAAGCACCGACCAGTCGACCTGTTTGATCAGTGTTTCCTTCGCTGAACCCAAAGTAACCATCGTCAAATACCTCTCATCGAAGACTTTCTGCGCCATTGCCCGGACATCGTCGAGCGTAACGGCGTCAATCTCCGCCGCAGTCTGTTCGAGCGAAATGAACTGATTGGCAAATAGCTCGTGGCGAGCGAGACGATTCATCCGATTATATGATCCATCCAACGAGAGCAGAAGATACCCCATCAATTGTGATTTTGTATTCGCTACTTCCAACTCTGTAACCGAATTGGCTTTCACTTTTGCGAGTTCACCAAGGATGACATTGAGCGCCTTCTTGGCCTTCTTTGTATCAGTACCGAGATAGATTCCGAACAGACCTGTGTCCTTGTAAAAGTCTTGATACGAGTAGATCGTATAGACGAGTCCAAGTTCTTCCCGTACTGACTGAAACAAGCGGGAGCCCATACCACTTCCCAACAATGTGTTGAGGATCAACATCGCGTACTTGTTTTTGTCAGCGAAGCTAATACTGGGAAACCCGAGACAGATATGAGTCTGATTCAGGTCACGGTTATGGACGATTCTCTTTCCAGGTTCGTAATCTGGCGCGGTTAAAGCTTCCGGACCGTTCGGTTGACTAATCTTGAGCTTTTCGCGCGTCAACGCTACCAAATGATCGTGGTCAATCGCACCGGCGGCGGCCACCACGACCTTGTCAGTCGTGTAGTTGCGCCGAATGTAGTCCAAAACATCCTGACGGGTAAGCTTGCGGATGCCTTCTGCCTCCCCCATGATCGTTTGTCCTAACGGATGCGCACCCCACAATGCACCGGCGAAATAGTCGTGCACAAGCTCGGCGGGCGTGTCAAACACGTCCTTGATTTCTTCGCAGATGACTTCCTTTTCGCGTTCCAGTTCGGCAAGATCAAAGAGAGAATTTGTCACCAGATCAGCTAAGACATCAAACCCCGTATCGAAGTTCTCATCGATGACCCGGCAATAGTAGCAGGTATTCTCGCGGCTTGTAAAAGCGTTGAGCGAACCGCCCAGAATCTCAAGACTCTGGGCGATTTCTTTGGCAGTGCGCTTCTCGGTACCCTTGAAGCACATATGTTCGATGAAATGCGAGATGCCGTTTTCACGCGGCAACTCGTTGCGGCTGCCGACATCTACCCAGATGCCGATTGAGGCCGATTTGAGATATGGCATACTCTCGGACACGACACGAATGCCGTTATCCAGAACAGTGCGCCGATACTCGCTCGGCGTCAATTAACGACGCTCCCGACGCGGTCCACCGCGATGCCCGCCGCCTCCGCTGTCACGACGGCGATAACCACCGCTGTCGCCGCTTCTCTCCTCCGGTTCCGGCATTCCTTCCGGACGCGGAAGCAGTGCTTTCTTCGAAAGGCGAATCTTACCATCTGGTTCGACGGACAACACCTTGACTTCGATGATGTCGCCGACCTTCATGACGTCTTCGACATGCTCGATGCGGTGATGGGCAATTTCAGACACATGAAGCAAGCCGTCGGTGTTCGGGATAATCTCGACAAACGCGCCAAAATCGGCAATACGCTTGACTTTACCCTGATACACCTTGTTGACTTCCGGTTCTTCCAACAGCGCCAGAATCGTATCGCGCGCCTTGATTCCCGCGGTCGCATCGACAGAAGCAATAACTACGGTTCCGTCGTCGTCGATGTCAATCTTGGCGCCGGTGGCTTCGATAATCGAGCGGATCATCTTGCCGCCGGGTCCAATAACCTCGCCGATTCTATCCTGTCTGATCTTGATCGTGATGATACGCGGCGCATAGATCGAAAGGTCTGTCCGCGGAGTTGCAATGGTCTGCTCCATAGCTTCAAGAATCTTGAAACGGGCGATCTTTGCCTTGTCAAGCGCGTTGCGCATGATTTCCAGCGTCAAACCGCCGATCTTGATGTCAAGCTGGAAGGCAGTGATCCCTTCGCGCGTGCCGGCTACTTTGAAATCCATGTCGCCGAAGTGATCCTCATTACCGAGAATATCGGTCAGAACAGCATACCGGCTTCCATCAAGCACCAATCCCATGGCAATACCGGCGACCGGCGCCTTAATCGGAACTCCAGCGTCCATCAAACACAAGGTGCCGCCGCAAACCGTCGCCATCGAAGATGACCCGTTTGACTCCAGAACGTCGGAGACAATTCGAATCGTATACGGGAAAGCGTCTTCAGCCGGAAGTACCGGCTCAAGTGAACGCTCGGCTAATGCGCCGTGTCCAATCTCGCGCCGTCCGGGACCGCGGTTTGGTCTGACTTCCCCGACCGAATACGGCGGGAAGTTATAGTGCAACATGTAACTCTTCTTTGACTCGCCCTCAAGTGCGTCAACAATTTGCTCGTCCATCTTTGTACCGAGCGTCGTCACAACAAGTGCTTGAGTTTGTCCTCTCGTGAAGATCGCCGAACCGTGCGTGCGCGGGAGCACGCCCACTTCGCAAACGATCGGGCGGATCGTATCGAGATCACGGCCGTCTATGCGCAGACTGCGATCGAGAATTCGTGCGCGCAGGTCATCCTGTTCGAGCTTCTCTAGGTACTGCTTGATCCACATCTCGTTTTCGGGGAATTCCGTCTCGAGTGCCTTCAGAACGTCTTCCTTGATCTGTTTAACAGCGTCGGAATGTGCCTGCTTGTCGTGAATGTCATGTGAAGCAATGATCCGATCTTTGGCGAGCGACTCGACGCGCCCGAACAATGCGGCCGGGATCTCCGGCAGAATCACCGCCGCCTTCGGTTTGCCAACCGCGGCGCGAATCTCGCCGACCATCTTGCAGATCTTGCGAATTTGCTCATGTCCGAACGCCAATGCGTCGAGCATTTGATCTTCACTGATTTCCGAGCAGCCGCCTTCGACCATCATGATATGTTCAGCGGTTGCAGCGATGACGAGATTGAGGTCTGATATTTCGAGCTGGGCAAACGTCGGATTAACGACGAATTCACCGTCAACGAGCCCTACGCGTACTGCGCCAATCGGCACAGTGAACGGTACTGTCGCGATATTCAAGCACACCGAGGTACCAATGATACCTAATATGTCAGCGTCGTTTTCCTGGTCCGAAGACAGCGTCGTAACCATGACTTGCACTTCATTGCAGTAGCCTTCGGGAAACAACGGACGGAACGGGCGGTCGATCAAACGCGCGGAAAGAATCTCCTTTTCGGAGGGACGTCCTTCACGTTTGAAAAAGCCGCCGGGAATCTTGCCGGCAGCATAGGTCTTCTCGCGGTAATCCACCGAAAGCGGGAAATAACCCTTGCCAAAATCAGGTTTGTCAGCGGCGCAGACAGCGGTCATACTGACCGTGTCGCCATAACGCACCCAGCAAGAGCCATCGGCCTGTCGGGCAACACGACCGATTTCGACAGAGAGAGTCCGGCCACCCAGTTCAATTGAGAATGTTTGCATTAATTTTCCTTATCCTTCTACTAGTTCTTAGCGCCGCAGGTCGAGCTGACTGACCAAATGACGATATCCTTCTATGTCGTGCTTGCGCAGATAGTTCAGCAGTCTTCTGCGACGTCCGACCATTTTGAGCAACCCGTAGCGCGAATGCATATCCTTGGGATTCTTTTGCATGTGCAGGGTCATTTCATTGATTCTCTGTGTCAGCAGCGAAATCTGAACTTCGGGAGAACCGGTGTCGGTGTCATGCAGCCGGAAGTGGCCGATGATTTCTTGTTTTTTGTCTTTTGACAGTGGCACTGTTACTACTCCTTATTTTGCCTTATATTATAATTCATTCTTATCATCGCTTCATCTTTGCCAATTTGATTAATCAACTCCGATTCCCGCGCAAATCGCATCGGCGGGCGAAGGTACGCGGTGGGGTAGACGCTGACTGCTTCGCCGTACAAATCCGCCGCAAAGTCAAACAGGTTGACTTCAAGATCGAATCCCGGCTGCGGCGTCTCGCCAATATACATCATTCCGGGCCGCTTGTCAGACCCAATTAAAGAATACGCGGCATAAACTCCCGGTTTTGGAACAATTTTCTCCGGCGGTAGTTTGACATTTATGGTCGGAAAACCAAGTTTTCGGCCCATTCCTTTACCGTGGACAACTTGTCCTGATAACTCCAGTTCATGCCCCAACAGCGCCGTTGCTCGGTCATAGGCGCCCTCCGCAATGAGGCTGCGAATGCGGCTGCTATTCACCATCTCGCCGCCTACAAGTACCGGAGCCAAGGACTGCAATTGGAATCCGTATTGAGGTGCCATGCCCTCCAGAAAGTGTACATTACCCTCGCGTTTGTGTCCAAAAGCATGATTAAATCCGATGACGAGAACCGACATCCGAAGTCCGGCCAAAAGGTAGCGGACCAGAAAGTCAGTAGCGCTTACACTCACTAAATCGCGGTCGAATCGCAGTATCACAACTGCATCCAGCAAACCGCCCTGCTCCAAAAGTCGAATCTTCTCTTCAGTCGTCGTCAACAGTTTTGGCGCAGACTCCGGCTTAATTGTCAGAGCAGGATGTGGGTCGAAGGTGACAAGGATCGACTTTAGGCCTCGCTCTTTGGCTTTACGCGATAACTCGAAGATTATCGACTGGTGCGCCAAGTGAATGCCGTCATAATTGCCGATCGTCACCGCACTGCCGTTGGCAATCATAGGCGCCGCATCTTCTATCGAACGAAATACCCGCACCTACATCACCCTGACATATTCAACAACGGTTTCGTCCGCCATTCCGCGCAGTGTATCGCTTCCGTACAGCGCCCGTCCAACTGCCAGCAACCGATTATCGGCATTGCGTAGAGCAACTAGGTCTCGCGGACGAATGCGGATATCCATATTGATAACGTCGAGG
>CAUJJY010000320.1 GCA_963205155.1 Candidatus Zixiibacteriota bacterium
TCCGACGATTCCAATTTGCGCGGATTGCTCTGGTCGGAGGGGTTCGTCGACATCGAAGGCACATTTCATGGCGCAGCCGCTGTGAATCTCTTCAGCCATTATGTCCAACCGACGACCTATATGAATTGGCTGGTTGATACCGACCTCCGCTACCTTGATGTCGCTTCGTCGGCAGCATTTCCAGTGGTGCTCGAGAGTCGCACTCGGCCCAGGTTGAGCAAGGTGATCGGCAGCATTTCGCGATGAAGTTGTCAAACCAACTGACGCGACAGACTGCTGAATCGGGCTTCTCCCTTGTCGAGATCTTGGTCGCCGCCGTCATATTCGCGGGAGTCTTTCTGCTACTGTTCACGATGCTTGGTCGCGTGTTGTCCAACTCCAGTGGAGCCGATCAATTGCGAGCAGCATCGATTGCCGACATTCGTCTTGCCCAGTTCCACGCTGGACTTGATTACGCGGAGGGTACAGAGTTGCTCGATCTTGACGGCATCCGGTTTCAAGTTGTAGCAACGACCGAGACAAAAGAGCAGCGAGCAGTTCTGCGATTGACCATCTGCCGGGAAAGTACCGGCGATACCGTTGCCACAGTCTATGGGATACGCTATGTGCGGACAGATTAAGCAGGCTCGGGGCACTGCATTGGTCGAGATTCTCATCGTCGTTGCTCTAAGTTCATTATTGATCGGGCTGTTTCTTCACGCTGATTTGGCCGTGAATCGTAGCATCATGCGCTGGACTTTTCGGAGCGGATTGGAACAGGCGGCTATCCGCCTGGGAAAGCAGCTCCGCAGAGATTTTGACTACTGTGACTCGTTACGCATGAACGATACTGGTGAATTGCAGGTCTTTCGCTCCAACACCCCGGCAGTGGTTTACTCAACCAGCGACAACACAATCACACGCGACGGCAAAATCTTGTTGCCGGCGAAGATCGTGGTTAGCGACTTCTCTCTCAAACCGTTGAACTCGAAAATTACGAGTTCGTCTAATGTTCAAATGAAAAATGACCGGTCAGAGAAGGTATTGACGATTACCCTAAGACGCAATGACCTGGCAACCCAGACTCTGATGTTACCGGTACGACCATACAAAACTCGGCACATCGAATAGGAGGATCTTATGGCAAGAAGGAAGGTACCGCAACTCAAACCCAAAAATAGCGGGTTCACTCTAATCGAAATTCTTATCGTACTCGTTATTATTGGAATTCTGGCAGGTTTGGCGATCCCGCGTTTCGTCGGCGCTACTTCCCGCGCTAAACAGGTCGAAGCCAAGCAGGTATTGAGACAAATCTACACAATGCAGGTCAGCCACCGTATCGAGCATGACACTTATTGGATTCCGGCTTATGGTAGCAAAGCATCTGCATCCGATCCGAAGGCATTCGCAGCACTCGGCGTTGAGATTATGGTGCAGGCCCGCTACGAATACGAGATCACCGGCGATCGCGATCATTTCGTTGCTACCGCTACTGCACCAGCCTTAGACGATGACCCGGCCATCGATCAATGGACTATCGATCAAACCGGTGAACTAAAGAATGTCGTGAACGACGCCGTGGAATAGGTCTATTAGCCAAGCTGTCCAATTAGCTCGAACAGGGGCATATACATTGATATAAGAATTGCCGCGACGAAGACACCAACCACGACTATGAGCAGCGGTTCCAAAACGGCGGTGACTGTCGGAAGCAGTGCTTCGACTTCTTCGGAATAGAAATCGGCAATCGCATCAAACATTCTGGCGAGTTGACCGGTCTCCTCGCCGACGGCAACCATTTCCGTTACCATGGGAGGAATAAGCGGTTCGTTGGACCACACTGAATTCAGAGTGGATCCGGCAGCTATCGCAGCAGAAGCGCTCGCGAATTGACCACGCAATTGAATGTTGCGAACAACGGAAGATGCCAACGGGATGGCCTCGCTCAATGCAACTCCTCCCCACAGCAACGTTGCCATCGTCCGTGAGAAGTTTGCCGTTTCGCTCTTGATGACCAGATTACGTAGTCCCGGAATATGCAGAGGCACCTGCGAAAGGGCTTTAACTAAGCATCCGGTTTTGCTCAACACCAGGAGGATTCCACCAATCACAAATAGACCGATTATTAGTAACAAAGGATTGGCGGTCAGGATATCGGAAAGTCCGACCACCGCCTTTGTCAATGGCGGCAACTCCGTTTGGAAATTTTGGAACATCTCTTTGAAAACCGGGACAATGTAGAATAACAGGACAAATAACACAATTGTCGCTACGGCCGTGATAACAGCTGGATACGCGAGCGCAGCCTTGATCTTGCGCTTTAGACGATCGGAGGATTCCAGCGCCTTGGCTAACCTGGAAAAGACCTCCGCCAGATCGCCGCTCGACTCGCCGGCGCGAACTAGACTGATGTAGAACCGATCAAAGACGGCCGGCTGGGATGCAAGTGACGTGGAAAGGCTGTTTCCGTCATTCAGGCTCGCAGATATTTTCTGCAGATGCTGCTGCCAGGCTCTCGAGTTTTGTTGTGCCTGAATCACTCTAAAGATGGCGTCGAGGCGCATCCCATTTCGTAGCATCACGGCCAGCTGACGTGTGAAGGAAACGAGGGCACGCTTGTCTCTGAATGATGCGATGGATCCGAGACTGTTTGACTTTGACCATGGCCGTATCTCTACTGCAATGATCCCTTCTCGAGCAAGTAGCAGTCGTAGACTCTCTTCACTTCCTGCTCTGCGTTTTCCGGAAATCTCTCCGCCGGAAACAAGTGTCCCTTTGAATTCAAACTGTCCCATATGCCCGACAATCTAAATACTTGCAGGATTGTTCTGGTGCGCCAGGAACCAACCAGCAAGTCTATTAATCCATTCGAACTTGCGCTGAAGAGGTCAAGCCACTATCTTGTCTTCGCCACTATGCGCAGAACGATGTTATGAATCAATATATCCCGGACGAATCAGTCCTCAAAGTCTTTTCGCGACCGATTGCCTTAAAGTATCGAGCTGTTCCACTGCGAGCTGCAGCAGGAGAGCTGCAAATGGTATTCGCGTATCCTCCCTCGGCAAACGACCTTTCTGATTTGATCTTCTTTACCGGCATGGGAATAGAAGTTGTGCTTTCATCACCAGAGACACTTGGGAGCCTCATCGAGAAATACTATCCGGAGAGAGTTGACTCCAAGGAATTTGCCGGCGATACAGTCTACTATGAACACCAGTCTGGATCATCACTTCAACAACTCGGCAAGGGAAGGATAGTTGAGCGCGTCAATGCGATTATCAGCCGCGCGGCATCAATGCAAGCGTCTGATATTCACTTCGAGCCAAGTGACAGCAGCTTGGAAGTGCGATATCGTGTAGATGGTGTGCTGCAGGAAATGGATTCAGTACCTGCAGATGAACAAGCCGCCGTGGTCTCTCGAATCAAATTAATGGCAGGCATGGACATCGCCGAGAGGCGTCGTCCGCAGGATGGTCGAATAACTATGCGTGGCCTCGATGAACTTCTCGATATTCGTGTTTCATCGGTGCCGACCCGCAACAACGAGAAACTCGTTTTGAGACTACTTAATAAATCAGAGAAGTTGAAGGATCTCTCCCAGCTGGGAATGACCGAATCCGATCTGACTCTGTTCAGAAAGCACTTAAGCCGGCCGCAGGGCATGATCTTGGTTTCCGGCCCAACGGGCTCGGGTAAGTCAACGACCTTGTATGCCGCCCTTTCGTACCTCGCTCGACCTGGTGTGAATATCATGACGGTCGAGGATCCTATTGAATATGAGATTTCTGGCATCACGCAGTCGCAAGTTAAGCCGGATATTAAGTACGATTTCTCAACTGCCTTGCGGGCTTTCCTGCGGCAAGATCCGGATATCATCATGGTTGGCGAAGTCAGAGACCACGAAACTGCTCAAATCGCACTGCGGGCAGCAATGACAGGGCATCTCGTCTTGAGTACAGTGCATACTAACGATGCGGCATCGACAATCACCAGACTTATCGACATCGGCATTGAGCCATATCTGGTCGCCTCTTCAATCTCGCTGGTAATCGCACAACGACTGATGCGGACATATTGCCCGAGTTGCCGGGGCGGGGGCACCCCAGTCGGTGGACCTTCGGCCCCTGATCGGGAGAGCGTAATTGACAATCCATTCTCGAAAACCAGCCGAGGCTGTAGCTCCTGCAACAATAGCGGCTATCGTGGAAGAATCGGCGTGTTTGAAGTATTGGAAATAACTGAAGAAGTGCGAAATGCCATCCTAAATCGCTGCCCGGCCCATGTGATCGAGTCGATTTCGCGGGAAAAAGGAGTGTGCGGTCTTTCAGAGCAGGCAATGAAACTGGTTACCGAAAAAAAGACCTCCATGGAAGAACTTCATCGAGTTATTCCCTGTTAATGAATCTTTAGAATGATGACTAGGTAGTGCGACACTCGCTCGCCGGCACAACACCGATCCCCACAGATTTATGGCGGAGTGGCAGGGATTCGAACCCTGGAGACCTTTTTGGGGCCTACACACTTTCCAGGCGTGCTCCTTCAGCCAGCTCGGACACCACTCCGTTTGAAGCCCCAATTTATGTTTTGCCCGCCAAAATGCAATTGATTCTTTGAGTTCCGCTCCGGAAGTGGAGTATTCTAATGGAAATCCTGCAGTTCCAAAGTACACGCCTGAAGTTTGATCCTGAACCGCAATTTAGGGAAAGCTAACTAGAGTACCAGAAGGCGAGAATCACAACGATTACGAGAATGATGAGGACGAAAAACATTGGCTTGAGGGCGCTTTTTTTTTTGGTCGGAAGAGGTGTGAACTCTCCGGTCTCGACGCTTGACTTGGGCTCCAACGGCGGACGTTCTTCGGGCTGAAATTGCGCATCGGCGATGCGCGCAAGTTCGGTCAATTCCCGCTCCTGACCCCACTCAATGGTGATTCGTCTAATCTCATCGAATTCCGGCGACTCACCGAGTTCGGCAATCCGGGCAGCACAGACAGTTACGTTATCTGCGCCTCCCGCTTCATTGGCTCTCTCGATCAGATTGTTAACCAGCCCTTCGAGATTGTCGCCATGCTCGGTGGCTGCCTTGAGAATGTCGCCATCACTCACCATCCCCGTCAATCCATCCGAGCAAATCAGAAACAGGTCATTTTGGATAAAACGTATTTGCGAAATATCAACGCGAACCTGCGGCCGTGTGCCAAGCGCGCGGGTAATGACATTTTTGTTCACCTGCAACTCGGCGTCGGCTTCGGAGATGTTATGCTTCTCCATCAACTCGCTGACCCACGAATGATCCACCGTGACCCGTCGGATATTCTGTTCGCGAATCAAATACGCGCGGCTGTCGCCGACATGGCAAATACTCACCACACCGTTGTCAAATTGGCAAGCCACCACCGTCGTGCCCATTCCGGTCTGTCCGGGAACGCTGCGCCCGTGTTCGATGATCCGGTGGTTGGCAACTGCAATGGCACCGGCAAGCAGTTTGCCCGGGGGCGTTATCGACTCCGGATAACTGAACGCCTCGGACTCGAACGTTTTCAAGTCATGTTTCGTGAAAAACTGCGTGATGGTCTCAATGCCGATGCGCGAGGCAACCTCGCCGGCGGCATGACCGCCCATCCCGTCGCACACCATCATCAGATTGTGTGCCGGGTCTATCGCGAAGGAATCTTCATTGTGTTGCCGCACTTTTCCAACATCGGTAGCGCCGGCGAAGGTAACTTTCATCGCTTTTTCTAGTCTCCAAGCAACCAGATTGTTGCAACAATAAGCAATGTTATGATGACCGCAAGTCCTATAATTATCGGAAGGTACTTGCTTCGCCCCTTATCGGGCGCGAAATTCTCATTACCGACGAAGCAGAGGCGGAATTTGACCTCGCCGGTCGGCACCGGTATCGAAATAATATCCTCGGGCGCAATCGACTCGCGCTGGTTTGGTTCGATGACTTTGCCGTTGATGAATGTGCGCAATCGGCTCTTCTTATCAATCAGCGAAAGACCTTCATCAGTCGCCATTATTGTAAAGTGCTCGCGTGAAACCGAATTATCCAGATCTCCACTTTCAGTGCGGTCAACCACCAGATCACAAACGGATCCATCTCGTCCGACAACAAACTCTCGCGTGTCAATTTCCCGCACTTGACCTTTGTACTGTCCTGCCAATCCTACCAGCGAATACACCGGTGCGATTCGCGGCTTTCGCGGCGTTGCCAGTGCTGGCTTATCGGCTCTGGCAGCATCCGTCGTCGGTGTCGCCGGCCTCATCCCCGCACCCTGTTGCTCGCGTTGGACCGGAGGAGTCGGCGGAGCCTTCGGCTGCGCAGATTGCATCATCGCAGCAGAATCAATGATCGTCGTTGGCCGTTCCGCACCGCGCGGTGCTGGTCTGGGCGGCTCTGCCACCGGTGGAGGTGGCGGAGGAGGAGGTGGCGGTGGTGGCGGCGGCGCTGCCGATACGACTGGCGAAGTATCCTTGGTGACCTTTGGCATCGGCGGTGGTTCCGGTGTCATGATCTTCTCTGGTGCCGATGCTGCTGCGCCTAAGGTTGGCGGGTAAGTCGCAATGATCAGATAGTCGAGAAATGCTACCTTGTCGCCATCGTTAAGCTGAACCCGGCTTCCACCGGGGGCACCATTAATGCTGAAGTTGAGTGCATCATTGCGGCGCTCGATTTCATAACCGCTGGCCGATTTTGTCAGGAAAAATAGATCGCCGGAATACCCAGGAGCTTCAAGATTCAAATCCATCGTCTCGCCGTATCCGATGCGCGCGATGTTCCCTTCAAATTCGAAAACTTTGTAGCTGGCGCCGCCTTTCAGCACCACAAATCGAGCCACGCTATCTCCTCTTCACTTTGATAGTCAGAACATATTGCTCGCCGGCCTTGACCTCTTTTGATTCATCACTATTCTTGTAGTTTTCGTGCGAAGTGATGAACTTGTATTTATTCGGATCCAGCTTTGCCACCACCCTGCCGTCACCATCAGTGCGCCCGACATCCATCAACTGCTTCTCTTTGCCGACCTTGAATTCAGCAGTCACTAACACGCCTTGGACCGGGCTCTTCTTGTCATCGACAACGAAAATTTTCACTTCCGACTTGCCGCCGTCGTCCTGCTTTGTGGCCGTCTCTTCGCGTACCGGTCTACCTGCCTCGCGCTTTCGCATGACTACAGTAAACTCCTTGGCCATTGGCGTAACAATCGTGTCGGCATCCTGATAACCGTCAGCCGCAAGCACGATACGGCATTCAATGCCGGGAAGCCTCACCGAGGCCGGCGTCACATCACTCGAGGAGAAGCTCCTGCCGTCGTAGATAACTTCGCGAATACGGGCATTCACCGACCGATCCGGGCTCCCCGCTTCATAAGCCTGTATATCGACCCGGCGGTACAGGTACTCTTTGTAAGTATCCTTGCGTTTGCCCACTGCCGGTAGTTCGAGAATACGATCTTCAAAGCCGGCTTTCTTGATGGTCAACATTACCGCATCGTCACCGAGATCTTTCTTCACCGGAGTTTTTCCCAACTCAACACCGCTGTTGGTGATCGTTACTGTCGCATCACGCGGAAAGGTAATAATCGTCGTCATCGGCCGTTCCGAGAACGAGCCGGAAAACTCGACGCCGCCGCCGTCACGTTTGGATACATCAATGTTGCTGAGGTTGAGGCTGGCGAAATCCGCCAAAACAACCGGTCCGCTGGTGAGCACCTTCTTGCCTGGCATCTCCAATGTGAACCGAATTGTGTCGGTTGCCGAAGCCGTAAACTTGTACGGTGTGGTCTTGCCGGTGTCCTCGCCGTTAAGAATTAACTTCGCTCCCACGGGATTCGAAGTCACCTCCACGACAGTCTGCAATTGATATGCGCCTTCAGAAAGTCGGTCGAAATTTAGTACGATTGCGGAATCGGGACAACAGGGATGCCGCAACGTCAACAGCTCGCCTTCCGGCATCGTCAAGGTCAAGGGCGTGTAGCCTAGAAGCGAATCCGCGGAATACACGGCCACGCCATCGGGAACGGTTGCAATGGTACCGCTCTGCATCTCCATCACCTCTGGCTCGCTGCTTCCACCTGTGCTTTGCATCATCTTGCGAACAACGAGGAATCCAACTACCAGCACAAGTATCGCGGCCAGACCGCCCAAAATGAACACTGTCTTGTTGCCGCCCAAACCGCCCCGTTTGGCACGCTTCAAACGTTCCGATACCGGCGTCGTGGAGATTCGCGTCTCCTGTCCGGCTCGCGGCCTCTTATCGTCGTCGCGATCATTCCGTGACTGATCGGCCATGGTTTGAATCCCTTCTTCAAAATCAGTTCGATCAATGGACCGGGTTCGTACCCGTTCGACTCTTCCCGCTGGATATGGTTGCAATTTAGGAGTTTCCGCAATTTTTTCAACTACTTCTCTTAGTCTTTTTTCCGGGTGCGCGGCCGCTTCGCGCACAAGAGCTTCCGCACGGTCAGCAAGTTGCGTCGCCGTAACCAGTCGTTCATTGCGGTTCAATCGCAGACAACCCTCGATCAAACTGGTAATTCGCTTATCCGCCTTGCTTTCCGACAGTGTTTCGAGCCGGTATTCGCCCTTGAGAATTGCCGCCATCAGCTCGGAAACATTGTCCGATTCGAACAGTCTCTTTCCGGTACACAGCTCAAAGGCGATTGCTCCAAGGCTAAACATGTCCGCGCGCTGATCCACGTCGCCGCCCTGAATCTGCTCCGGCGCTAAGTAAGCCACCTGTCTCGCCTCTTTGATCTGCGCTGGCGGAAGCTGGAAATCAATCAGACGCACGGCTCCCGCTTCAGTGAGCCACACCGAATCCGGATTCATCCCGAGGTGGTAAAGCTTCAGCGGCTTTCCGGTCTGCCTGTCGCGCGCATCGTGAGCGGACGCCAGCCCTCGTGCAAGCTGCGCAATTATGGAGTAGGCCACATCAATTGAGATGTCAATCGCATAGGGACTATCAAGCAACCGGCGCAGACTGGTACCGCCAAGGTGCTCAAGGGTGATGAAGACGGTCCCATCTTCACCGCGCTTGACACCCAATACTTGTTGCAGATTCGTGTGAGTGATCTGCGCCAAACCGTAGGTGGCGCGAACATAGGTGCGAACTTCCGCGTCGCGGGTAAAAGCATGGCGATTCACCTCAACCACGCTTAATTGACGTGACAGTTCAGTATCGCGCGCCAGATGCACGTTCCCCCATGCCCAATCCCGAACCAGTCCCGTTAATTCAATACGGCCGTCAATAATCTTCATACTTTGTAAGCCCTGAAAGTAACCGCGTCCTTGCCGGTCTACTTCTTCAGCTTATACCCTTCCGGAATTTCAAACTCACTGCCGGCAATCGCCGCCGTAGAGACTTCGGTCGCCTGCATATTAAACGTCAAAAGCTGCCCGGAGCCTTCCTGTCCCTCTTCGTTCTTTCCACCCAGCGTGATCGTCGTAATCGACCGCAACGCGACACCTTCCAAATCTTTCATCACATCCTTGATTTCATTCGGATCAATGCCGAGACCAAGCAGAACGCCCTCCAAACTCTGTCGATTGCGGCCCGTAAATCCCAGCTTCTCGCTCAATGACATCGAGAATTTCACCTGCTCGCTATTTTCCATATCCTTGGCAAGCCAGGTGTCCATCATAATCTCCATCTTGCCTTCGCCACCCTCACTGCTCTTTCCGTATGTCTCGATCGTGATGAAGTATTGCTCGGTTGCGTGCCCGGCGATGGTTTCGGACTTGCCGGACTTGCTCACATCAAATGTGGTCTTGTAGGATAAAGAATCTTCCGGATGATCTTTCAGGTGTTTCGCCTTGGCTTTCTTGCTGTCGGCAAGACTCTTCTCAATATCGGCACGGACCTGGGCAAATGTTTGCTCTTTGTACTTCTTGTCCTTCATTTCAAGCTCCCAGAAGACCTCCTTGTCGATGCGGATAATCTCCGCAGTCTCTGTCGGCTTGCCGGCACCGAGAAACTTCATGACCTTGTTGGTCATCTTCATGTTATTGACTGTCTTGGCTTTATCACCGGAAATCATGTAGTCGACGGTGCCTTCCATATTCATCAAGCCGACCAGGCCCTCCATCTTGAAATCCGACTTGATCCGCATATCAGCGTTTAGCGTCGTCGTCAACAGCCCGATCACCATTACCGCCAGTACTCCGCGCATCTTCATTTTCTAATACCTCCGCTCAATTGGACCTACGTTTCCTTCCAACAGATAAGACGCCACTTCTCAACCGCGAGCTGTATCGCCCGCCATGTGGCTGCCTCTCCATTCTGCGTCTGGATGGGAAAAGATCGTTTATGAAAAGCCGTTCGGCAATGCTTTTCGCGAACAAAAAAAGCCCCGCTCATTACGAGCGGGGCTCCAACTTTCACTTCTGGGAGGGAACTTACTTCAACAGGGTCATCTTGCGAGTCAACGTGAACTCGTTCGATGATAAGCGGTAGAAATAGATACCGCTGGCGGCCTGACGTCCGCTATTGTCGACGCCATACCAGGTGTATTCATACTGACCGGCGCCAAGATAACCGGACTGCAGTGTCGATACCTTGCGGCCAAGAATATCAAAAACCTCAAGGCTCACATCTCCGGCTTTTTCCAGATTGAAGGCAATTCTGGTCTCGGGATTGAACGGATTCGGATAATTCTGACCCAACGAGAACTGACCCGGAATCGCATAGCCGCCATCGGCGACATCAGTCGACTGATCAACGGTCGTGGTAATAACTTTGTTAAAATCGGCTGACGGGTCAAACAGCGAAGTGACCGATATCGTCAACTCATCCTGCTGGCCAACCGTAGCCGTACCCGGGACAAATACAGTGACTATGATTTGCTTGGTCTCACCCGGGTTCAAATAGAAGGAGTTGGACCCTTGATTATGCGAGATCGTCCAGCCGAGTGAACTGAACAGGTCGAGGTTGATCCAATCGATGCCGTCGCCATTGTTTTCAACGGTCACGACATACTCAACCGGATCACCAATTTCGCCCGAACCTTCATCAGGTCCGGTGACATTGATCGAAAACTGCTGAACCGTCGCCAAGTTCATCAACTGAATTGGACCAGAGCCGATCCACTGGTCACTCGCCGGACCAAGTTTGGAGGCCGTGATTCCATTAATCTTGAATGTAATGACTTCATTCATCACGCAGCCTTCATCAACGCCCGGCGTAAATTGGTCGTCGCCGTAAACGGATGTGGCAATGTAAGTACCCGCCGTCGCCGTAAAGCGCTGGCCACACAGTACCCCAGTCTGATCAAATGCCTGAACGATACTGCCGATCGGCATCGGATTGCCGTTAACCGTGCAGGAAGTTCCGCCGAAGTCGGTCCAGACGTTCGTCGGTATGACCTGCCCCAACGCCGCTGCAGTCATCCCGACTGCAACCAATAGCGCCATGATCAAAATTCGTGTCACCTTCATAACTTTATATCCCTCGTGAAAGTTTGTATTCAAAATAGTAATCACCTTCGCCTCCGCAAACTATTTTACGAGCATCATCTTCCGCGTGTGAGAAAAATCTCCGGCTGTCAAGCGGTAGAAGTAGATTCCCGAAGAAGCCGTCTGTCCGGCCAAGTCATCGCCGTTCCAGGTCACACTGTAGCGACCGGCGGGAAGGTTGCGATCCATCAACACATTCACCTTTTCACCCAGCAGATTGAACACCTCAATGCGGGCGTGGCTGGTTACTGGTAGACTGAATTCAATCAGCGTCGAAGGATTAAACGGATTCGGATAATTTTGGTTCAAATTGAATTCGCGCGGCAAGGCATCAGAGAGCTTGGTCACCGATGTCAAACTCGAGATTGACATGTTGTCGCCGAAACTTCCGTGGGCGAAACTCTCGCGCACCGGCTCGCCATTCACGGAGAGACTGATGCGGCCGCCCGATTCAATTCCTTCATCGTTTGCAGTCGACTTGTCATCGAAGTAAATCGGTGAGAAGTTCAGCTTGCCGTCTTGCTCAACCAGTGCCTGACCGCAAAGCGTGCCAGCTTCGTCGAAAACTTCAATCACCGAACCAGCACGTACGAGTTGGCCGTCAAGGCTGATGCCTTCGCCGTACATATTCACCCACTCGCGGGTCGGGATCAGACTGAATGACATCGGACCCTGCTTGAGCGATTCGTTCACCAGCGGAATGTTCCACGGCGCTGGCAATGCACCGGGGTACGCCAGAATAGTGGAAGCAGTCGTCTTGAGCCAGTAACCGAAATCGCGACGCATGAACTCCAGTGATGCCAACTCCGGATTGGACGGGTCAAAGGACACGCCGCCGTTGTCGTAACCGAGCGTTACCACGAGATCGTCAATCATCGACTGTAGCGCTATCTCCGGCTCATTGTCCTCATCCGGCAAATAACTCACCAAATTCCAATTTGCCTCGAGTTGTATCGGCGTTCCCGGAGCGGCTTTCAATCCGGTGACGCAAAGCACCGTATCGCAATCCATCCGGAACCAGTATCCGTGCAGGTGATCAAGAGCCAGCAGTGTCGAGAACTGCGGCAGGTTCGGATCATAAGTTGCGGCGCCGGATTCGAATCCGAAAATCGCGTCGACGCAGCCCTTGATGTCCGCAATGATCGTCTCAATGTTGTCGTCCTGCGTATCAACATTCCAACTGATCAGATTCCAGCCCTCGTGCACTGCGATACAGCGCGTTTCTTCCTGCGGTTCATCGGTAATGGTCAAATGGACCTGCGCCCACGCTGTCTGCGGATCGGCATTGGGATCACTTACGGCAATCGAGTCGTTGTATTCACCGGCTGCTAAACCGGTGACGCTGACGATCAGATAAGTCGGAATCGGCGCTCCGCCAAATGCCGGCGAGACTGTCAGCCAATCTGGTTTGTAAGTAATCGTCCAATTGAGCGGCTCATCGCCGAGATTCGTGATATTCATCTCCTGCGACGGCGGATCAATACCAATTTCAGTCAAGAAGTAGAATTCATCAGGATTCAGTGCAATCACTGGCGGTCCCGGCTCCCTCACCGTCAGCGAGATTTGCGCGTAGCGCACCTTCGGCGTCGCGAACTCATCATGCACCGCAACCGAGTCATTATAAGTGCCGAGACCAAGTCCGGTTACATCAACGCTGACTTCGACATCGGTCGGTGCCGTACCTGTGTTGGGAGTAAGCGTCACCCAATCCGGCTTATATGTAATATCCCAATTCAACGGATCGATTCCTAAATTGGTGACTTCCAAACTCTGCGCCGGCGGGTTCACGCCGATCGCGGCTGTGAATGCCAGTGACTCCGGATTGAGACCGATAATCGGGCGCTGCGTAAAGACACGCAGCCGGCCATAATTAAATGCGTCCTGTACCGGTTCACCAATCGTGTTGAGAATCTTGAACTGCATATCGCCAATCGTTGTCGAGTCAACACAGATCGTGTGCGCAGTCGCCGAAGAGAAGATCAGGAAATGCACGGTGGCAATCAGCCCGTCCCCCGGCGGCAACGGTGTGCCTTCGTTGGCATCGAAAGTCACCCAGAACTTGCGTCCATAAAGATCAAAGTCTTTATTTATTGTGCCCAGACCAAGGAATCGACTTCCAACAACTGATACCGAATCAATTCTCACGTATGTACCGGGAACGAAGTCAATCGGCGCCACGACTTGATCAACATCAACATTGTTGCTCAAATACACGGGATAGGCCACCCGATCTCCGTTGGCCACATATATCTCCGGCATGGAAATGACGTTGAGAGGCGTCTGTGCAAACACAGAGCCGGTTGTCAACATGACTAAAACAGTGACAACAGCCACAAACATCAAACGTCCCGGTAACATCTTCATCGAAGAGTCCCTCCTAATAGAGAAGTAATAATCTAAGTCAATTCCCCGCTTCAGGGGGTCACAATTCCAATTGGTGTGGTCGTCCTATATCTGGCGAGTAGTCGCTTTTGCAGACTACATACAGAGGTAAGTACTGGCAAAACATTCCTTCTTTGCCGCGATAATATAACCTGATACTCAAAAGAGTCAAGCGAAAATGCTCGACAATGAAGAGCGCAAATGTCTAATTGTTAAACAGTTACGGCTAAAATCTAAAGTCAAAAATCGTGGGGGCCGCCCAACTATCGTTTGACAAAAGCGGTTACGTGCTATTGATTTAGACCGCCGAAAATCCGGCTGGGGATTCGATAATGTTTCAGGCCCGCCTGACGATACCCCTTATTATGAAGGAGCATTAGGTGCAGATTTCACGATATCTGACCCCCAAACTGATTAAGCTGGAAATGGATACGGTCTTCGAGCAGCCCGAGGATGGCGAATCGCAAGTACTGACCATTAAGCGCATTCAGGAGCGAAAAGAGCTATTGATCGCCGAATGCGTCGAATTGCTGAATCTGTCGGGAAAAGTCGGAAACAAGAATAAACTCCTCCGGGATCTATTCGATCGGGAGAAAAAGGCGACCACCGCGATCGGGAAAGGCATTGCCATCCCGCACGTTCGCACGATGCAGGCCAAAGAGTTAGTGATTGCCATTGCCCGTTCCACAACCGGCTATGACTTCGACGCCGCCGATGGCCAACCAGTCCACGTATTTGTCGCCATGGCCGCACCGCCTTACGATGATAGTCTTTACTTGCGCGTATTCCGCGCACTCGCCCAGCTCTTCACCTACGAAGGATTCTACCAGCGGATTATGTCGGCCCAACAGCCGTACGATATCATCCGCGCCATCCAGGAACTAGAATAGCCGCGCCTTGGGGCCGGGTCCTGATCTCCCAATTATACTTAGTTCTGCTTTAGGTTATTGCTCAAGGGCAGGACGTGTAGGCAATTCCAGAATCACCGTGGTGCCGCGGCCAAGCTCACTTTCAACTCTGATGTCACCCTGATGTTTCTTGACAATATTGTAAGCCGCGAATAATCCAAGACCGGCCTTGATTCGCGAGCCCTTGCGGCTGAACGTCGGCTCAAAGAGATGCTCAAGTTGCTGCGGCGGAATTCCACTGCCGGTGTCGGAAATGCACACTGTAATCTGATGTTGTTCACATCTGGTGATGATCGTAATCTTGCCGC